>SLNI01000267.1 GCA_007133115.1 Thioalkalivibrio sp.
CCTCCGACGCAGGTCTCGTGCAGAACGTGCGTCATGCCCAGCGCAATGGTAACGATCTTCGGGTCGTCCTCGATCTGCGTTCGGCGAGTGAGCCGCACAGCTTCGTACTGCTTCCCGCCCAGGGTGCCCCGCATCGGCTGGTGCTCGATCTGACGCAGCGCCCGGTGATGGTTTTGCCGGCCGCGCGGGGGGTGTCCGCCGCGTCTCGGGATGCGGGGGGGGCGGTATCCCATGAAGCACCGTTGCGAGACCTGATCGTTGCGATCGACCCGGGGCACGGAGGGCACGATCCCGGTGCGATCGGGCCCGGCGGCACCCGGGAAAAGGACGTGGTTCTGCAGATCGCGCGGCGGTTGGCGCAGCGGATTGAGCGTGAGCCGGGCATGCGGCCGATGCTGACCCGCACCGGGGATTATTTTTTGCCGCTACGCGAGCGTATCGCCCGGGCACGAGCGGCGCAGGCCGACGTGTTTCTCTCCATTCACGCCGATGCAATCCAGAATCGCAGCGTGCAAGGCTCTTCCGTGTATATCCTGTCGGAGCGCGGTGCCTCCAGTGAGGCCGCACGTTTTCTCGCACAGCGCGAGAACAGCGCGGACCTTCACCTGGGTGGGGTTCCCATCGAGGCCAAGGACGATTCTTTGACCAGTGTGCTGCTGGACCTGGCTCAAAGCGGCTCGCTCGAGGCCAGCCATGCGCTGGCTAATCGCCTGATCTCGGAGCTGCACCGTGTCGGTAAGGTCCGCAAGCCTCAGGTGGAGCGTGCGAACTTTGCCGTTCTGCGTTCTCCGGATGTTCCCTCGGTACTGGTCGAAGCGGCCTTCATCTCCAACCCCACGGAAGAGCGGAAGCTGCGGACGGAAAGTTTCCAGAATTCGCTGGCCGACGCGATTCTCACCGGTCTGAGGGCCTATTTCGCCACGCACGCGCCGCCCGGCACCCTCATTGCCGAAGGTCGACTCGACCGGCACATCATCCGCCCCGGAGAGACGCTTTCCACGATTGCGGAGCGTTACCGAATGTCGGTCGCGGAATTGCGCGCCGTCAATGATCTTCCGGGTGACCGCATCTTTGCCGGCCAGGTACTCGCGATTCCGGCCCGGGGCGGCTGAACGGCGCCCGGCAGGCGAGGCACTTTCTGCGGTCCCGGTTTCTGGGCTAGTCTGAACCTCCCCTCCGCCCGGACCGCACGTGTCGATACAGAAGCTTCCCCCCCAACTGATCAGTCAGATCGCCGCCGGTGAAGTCATCGAACGCCCGGCGTCCGTGGTCAAGGAACTGCTCGAAAACAGTATCGATGCCGGAGCGACGCGCATTCGTATCGAGCTGGAGCAGGGCGGTACGCGTCTGATCCGGATTTCCGACAATGGTCAGGGTATTGCTCGAGACGAGTTGGCCCTGGCCCTGTCGCGGCATGCGACCAGCAAGGTCGCGGAACTTCGAGACCTCGAAGCCCTGCGCACGCTTGGATTCCGCGGGGAGGCTCTGCCATCCATCGGTTCGGTGGCTCGCTTGTCCCTGACTTCCACCACGGCGGGAGCGCGGAGCGGTTGGCGTCTGAGCGGAGATGGTTCAGACGTGTTCACCGAACCGGAGCCCGCGGCACATCCCCTCGGCACGACGGTCGAGGTGCGGGACCTGTTCTTCAACGTTCCGGCGCGGCGCAAGTTCCTTCGGACCGAACGCACGGAATGGGTGCGCTGCGAGGAGGTCGTGCGTACCCACGCCGCGGTACGTCCCGAGGTGGGGTTCGAACTGCGACATCAGGGGCGGGTCCTCCTCGACCTGCCGGCCGTGGAGCTGGATCAGGCGGCAGGGCGGGTCGCGGCCCTGTTGGGCGAGGATTTCCTGCGGCACGCGTTCGAGCTGGAGCACGAAGGTTCGGGCCTGCGTCTGTCGGGCTGGCTGGGCGCGCCAACGCACTCGCGGTCGCAGCCGGATCAGCAGTATTTCTTTGTCAATGGGCGTCCGGTTCGGGATCGCGTGCTGACCGCTGCGGTCCGGCGCAGCTACCGGGACGTCCTGTATCACGGGCGCCATCCCGTGTTCATCCTGTTCCTGGAACTCGACCCCTCCGCCGTGGATGTGAACGCGCATCCGGCCAAGCACGAGGTGCGATTCCGTGATTCCCGGCTTGTGCATGATTTCATCTTCCACGTGTTGCACCGGGCCCTGGCCTCGGTGCGTCCCGGCGCGGCATCCGGCCCGCCGGTACAAGTCGCGGAGCCCCCCGCACCGGCGCCACCCGCAGAGCGGTCGACCCGGCCAGGGGGTTCCGAGCCGTACCGGCCGTCTGTGCAACGCGATACCCGCTGGGAACTGCCTTTGCCGGCCGTGCGGGAACCCGAACCCGAACCCGACCGTCCGTTCGCTTCGCCTGCGCAGCCGGAGGCGTCGGAACGGGTTGGCGCGACACCTCCGCTGGGGTACGCGCTCGGCCAGGTCGCCGATACCTTCGTTCTGGCCGAGAACGCCCGGGGACTCGTCATCGTGGACATGCATGCCGCGCACGAGCGCGTGACCTACGAGCGTTTGAAGCGCGAGTGGCGCGAGGAGCGGGTGACCCGGCAACCGCTGCTGGTCCCCGAAACCGTGTCGGTTCCCGAGGTCGAGGCGCAGTTGGCCGAGGACTCCGCGGAGCTTCTGCAGGACCTCGGGTTCGAGGTCGACCGCACCGGCCCCGGGACGCTCGTGCTGCGCGCGGGCCCTGCGCTGCTCCGGGGCCGGAACCTGGCGGGACTGCTGCGGGACCTGCTCGCCGACCTGCGCAGCCTGGGACACGCCGACCGTGCCGACGCTGCGCTGGACGCCGTGCTGAGCACGATGGCATGTCATGGCTCGGTACGCGCCGGAAGGCGGCTGACGCTCCCGGAAATGAACCGGTTGCTGCGCGACATGGAGGCCACCGATCACAGCGGGCAGTGCAACCACGGCCGCCCTACGTACGTGGAGCTCGACCGGCAGGCCCTGGACCGACTGTTTCTGCGCGGGCGTTGACGCTGTGAACCCCCCGGTGGTCCTTTTGATGGGGCCGACCGCCACGGGCAAGACCGCGCTCGCGCTGGACCTTGCCGAAGCCCTGGGTGGCGAGATCATCAGCGTCGACTCGGCCCTGGTCTATCGCGGCATGGATATCGGCACCGCAAAGCCCAGCCGCGCCGAGCGCGCACGGGTCCCGCATCACCTGATCGACATTCTGGATCCCGAGGAGACCTGGTCCGCGGCGGAATTCGCACGTGCCGCCATGCGCCTGGTGGAAGCGGTTCAGGAGCGGGGTCGTGTGCCCATCCTGGCAGGAGGCACCATGCTGTATTTTCGCGCGCTGCTGGTCGGACTGGATGCGATGCCCGATGTGGATCCCGAGGTACGCGCCGGTCTCAGAGCCCGCCTGCCTCTGGAGGGCTCCGAGATTCTGCATGCGGAGCTGTCGCAGGTCGATCCGGAAGCCGCAGGACGTATCCACCCCCGGGATCCGCAGCGCATTCTGCGCGCACTCGAGGTGCA
>SLNI01000123.1 GCA_007133115.1 Thioalkalivibrio sp.
AGGGTTCGAACCTGCAAGGTTCGAGTTCTCAATGACGGGTTGCAGCGTTTGCCCACGTCGGCGTAGGGTCGAGCGCTTACCGGTTTGAGTCGATCGACATTGGCCCGTCACCCGGGGATTCGGAGAAAGACCTATGAGCGACAGCCCGCCCGCCCGTATCGGGATCGTCACGGTTTCGGACCGAGCAAGCCGAGGTGAGTACGAGGATCTGGGTGGTCCGGCGATTCAATCCTGGTTGAGTTCGGTCTTGATGTCGCCCTGGGAGGCGGTTCCCCGCGTGATTCCGGATGAGCGACGGGTGCTGGAATCCACCCTTGCCGCCCTGTGCGACGAGGAGGGCTGCTGCCTCGTCGTGACCACCGGGGGGACGGGCCCGGCCCCTCGCGATGTGACCCCCGAGGCGACCGAGGCGGTCTGTGAGAAACTGCTGCCGGGATTCGGCGAGCAGATGCGGGCCATTTCGTTGCGGCATGTACCCACGGCGATCCTCTCGCGACAGACCGCGGGCATCCGGGGCTCCACCCTGATCGTGAATCTGCCCGGCAAACCTTCGGCGATTTCCGAATGCCTCGATGCGGTATTTCCAGCGATCCCCTACTGCCTCGACCTGATCGAAGGGCCTTACCTGGAAACCGATCCTGAACGGTTGATGGCATTCCGGCCCGCGCATGCCCTCCGAAAGCGCTGACGGGTTCATCCCCGGAGGCTTCACAGCCTCATTCCCCGGCGTGGTATCCGAGTAGTTTCAGCGGTTGAGCGCGGCACTTTCCCTCAGGGCATGTCGGGAATGGGATTGCTGCGGAGCCAGCCGACGCCGGGCTCATGCCGCCATTCCTGTCGATCCTGGATCATGCGTTCGACCTGGCGATCCTGGTGCACGTAGCTGATCCTCGCGGTGACCGTGGCGACGTCGTCAACGATGACCGGACTTCCGAGTTCCTCGTACCGGGTCACACGAAGGTTCTCGAGATGGGCCGGGATTTCGGCCTCGAGCCTTAGTTCGGGGTCGAGGAAAGCGTACATGTCCGCAAGGGTGCCCCAGCGCACCGTTGTCTGGTAGGCGTTGAGGGTGTTCTGGAGCTGGTTGTGCTTGCTCTTGACCTGCACGCCCCCGCAGCCGGTCAGCCACATCGACAGGGCGGTGATCCATATCAGCGTGAGCGTCTTGCCTGGGGACCGGGCCATGGTTCGAACTCCGTTGGGTGAACGTGGAGGATACAGAAAATGGGCGTGGATGCCCGCGTTCCCGAGTTCGGCACCGGTCAGTGGATGCTGCCGGCATTCATCGGGATTCCGGCATGGTGGTCTGGGGCTGCCTCAGCATCGGGCGTTCGACGGCCCAGAACGACACCGTGGCGACCACGATCGCGACAGCGAGGCCCAGCCCAATCTGCAAAGCCGGGCTGGTGACACCCGGAACGGCGATCCAGCCCATGCGTACGAGCCGGAGCAGGGGTTCATGCCAGAGGAACAGGCTGTAGCTGATCATGCCAATGCCGGCCAGCGCACGGTTGCCCAGCACGGGCTCCAGCAGCGGCATCCGACCAGGTGGCCGATGGCTCCCGAGGTGAGCGACCAGTACCAGGAAGGCGACGGAGAGCAGCAGCATCGGCATGCCGTACAGGCGCCAGGTCGTTCCCCACAGCACACTTGAGAACGGCACCCAGGAGAGCACGACGACCCAGACCGCCAGAAGGGCCACGGCCACGATCTCGAGCCCCAGGCTGCGAGCCGGGTGGGCCGAAAGGCTGCGCGCGGTTTCCATTCGGGTCGCCAGGTTGGCCGCGGCCATGCCGAGGGCGAACGCCATGAATTCTCCCGGGAGCTGCCTTTCCACGAAGAGCGCGAGTGCGGCGGGTGGATACGGCATCATCGCCCCCGTAACCGGATCGAAATAGATCAACAGGTCGGGCTGGATGGACTGCCAGAGCCAGGGCGCGATCAGGGCCGGTGCCGCGGTTTTCCAGAGCAGGCTGAGCGCGACCGCCACGGGCAGTGCGATCCATACGCGCCTGCCCGTGAACAAAGGCGCCAGCAGCGGCAACAGCAGGTAGAACTGTGCCTCGATGCTCAGGCTCCAGAGCGCCATGTTGACGCCGAAGGAGCTTGCGCTTCCGGGGTGCAGGAAATGCAGCAGGCTGGCATGGGTTGCCAGGTTGAGCAGGCCGAGCCGGTCACCGAGCAGGACGAAGCTCCCCTGCAAGACCGGCAGAATCAAGCCAAACAGGACTGCGATATGGAGGTAGAAAGCCGGCAGAATGCGCCACGCGCGCCGCCGGTAGAAGCGGCCCGGGGAGGGTGCCGCGTATCCGGAACGTTCCGCACGCATCCAGGGCAGGGCGAGCAGGAAGCCACTCAGTACGAAAAACAGCTGCACGCCCAGCAGACCGGTGTCCGCGAGGTTGCCGAGGGTGCCCGCGTTGGCGCTGCCGAGGCCGCCGCCGAGCAATGCGCGGGCGTGGAACGCGAACACCCACAGGATGGCGAGTGCGCGCAGACCATCGAGCGCGGCGCTGCGCGCGGCAGGAACCGAACCGGGGTGTCCGGCGCTGGTCGAGAAGCAGGGCACGGTGAGGCTCAGGGGTTGGGTTCGGGAGAAACCGTAACGGGTTCGTGTGGATCGGCTTCGGTCCGCGGATCGATTTCCGCCGCAACCGCGCTGGTTCGGGTCATGGGTACGAACTCGGTCATCTCAGGTTGCGGTGTCGGTCCCTCCTGCCGCAGCTGCACCAACACGAAGACAATGAAGAGGGCCAACAGCAGGGCGAATGCCAGAGGCAGCGCCGAGGCCCCGGCCAGGTACAGGATCAGTCCCGCGAGCATCGGCCCTGTGGCCGACCCGATTCCGTTCATCAGCAGCAGGCCTCGGGTCGCCTCCAGTGCCTCGGAGGCGTCGAGCCGATCGTAGGTCTGCGCGACGCTGAGCGCGTAGAGCGTGAACGCGAACCCACCCCAGAGCAGAGCCAGCACGACGATCAGCGCCGTGTTCTGGCCGATCGCGAAGAAGAGCGCGACCGATCCCACCGCCGCCAGGCCCGCGACCACGATCAGGGCCTTGCGCCGATCGCGTCGGTCCGAGGCATGGCCGATCGGGTATTGCAGCATCGCGCCACCGAAGATGGCGGCGCTTAGAAAGGTGGCCACCCCGGCATCGCTGAGGCCGATCTCCCGCGCGAAGACGGCGCCAAGGCCCCAGAACGCGCCCGTGACCAGCCCGGAAACGCCCGCTCCCACGATGCCCACGGGTGCGCGACGGTACAACTCGCGTAACGGGAGGCCCTCCGTTCGGATGGGTACGGGCTGAGTCACCGGAGTCAGTGCGATCGGCACCAGCCCCAGCGCGAACAGCATCGCCACCAGCATGAAGCTCTGAATGGCGTCCGGCCCGTAGATGAGCAACAGGTATTGACCGATACCCAGGGCCAGCAGGCTGGTCATCATGTAAATGGCGAACACCTGCCCGCGTTTCTCGACCACCTGCTCGTTGAGCCAGCTTTCGA
>SLNI01000254.1 GCA_007133115.1 Thioalkalivibrio sp.
CACTAGCTATTGCTTGCGATAAGGATCGAAGTCGAATCTGCCGGTCGTCATGTCGTCCCAAAGATCGCTCTGCAGCACCGCCAGAAGTTTGAACAGACGCCGCAACTCGGCATCGTCCATGAACCGCTGGTCGCTGCTGGCCTTCAGTGCATCCGCCAGCAGAGCGCATTGGTCGCGCGAAAGGCCGACAACGTCAAGACCGTCTTCGCCCATATCCACTTTCACCACGATCCCTCCGTCGGTCAGCCGGCCTGCGACTTGATCAGATCGACCCGGTTGCGCGCATACAGGTAGTAGAGCACCGGGATGATCACCAGGGTCAGCATGGTGGAGACGAGGATACCGAAGATCAGCGACACGGCGAGACCACTGAAGATCGGGTCATCGATGATGAAGCCGGCGCCGACCATCGCCGCGAGGCCGGTCAGCACGATCGGCTTGGCCCGCACCGCACCGGCATTCACCACGGCCTCGGTCACCTCGATCCCGCGCTGAATCTCCTGGTTGATGAAATCGACCAGAAGGATCGAGTTGCGCACGATGATCCCCGCCAGCGCGATCATCCCGATCATCGAGGTTGCGGTGAACTTCGCGTCCATGAAGAAGGTGTCCATGATCGCGTGGCCCGGCAGCACACCGATCACGGTCAGCGGAATCGGCGCCATGATGATCAGCGGCACCATGTAGGACCGGAATTGCACCACCACCAGGAGGTAGATCAGGAGTAGACCGACCGAGTACGCGATCCCCATGTCGCGGAAGGTCTCGTAGGTCACCTTCCACTCGCCGTCCCATTTCAGGCTGAACTTGTAGGGGTTGTCGGGCGCCGACAGGAAGTACTGCGAAAGTGGCTCGCCGTAGGCCATGGGCATGTCGCGCATCTTGAAGAACAGCTCGAACATGCCGTAGAGCGGGCTGTCCTGACCGCCGGCAAGATCGCCGATCACATACACCACGGGCAACAGGTTCTTGTGGTGAATCGAATGCTCGAGCGTGGTATCCACCACGCTGACCACCTCGGAAATCGGCACCAGCGATCCGTTCATACCGCGCACGTTGAGGGCCAGGATGGCCTCCAGGCTCGCCAGATCGGCCTCTTCGAACTGCAGCCGCACCGGCACGGCGTACTTCACGTTGCTGCCGTAGAGGAAGGTCACATCCTCGCCCGAGAGCGCCGTCCGTACCGCGGTGACCACGGCCTGCTGGGATACCCCGAGGCGCGCGGCGCGCTCGCGGTCGACCCGTAGCACGTACTTGGGACCGGGGAATTCGACCGAATCATCGATGTCGGTGATGAACTGGGTGTTTTCAAAGACTTCACGCACCTGTTTCGCCACCTCGATCTGACCGGCGTAGTCGGGACCGTAGATCTCGGCCACGATCGGCGACATCACCGGCGGTCCCGGTGGCACCTCGACCACCTTGACCGCAGCGCCATGGCGGTTCGCGATCGCATTGATCTCCGCGCGCGCCGCGAACGCGATGTCGTGGCTCTTGCGCTTGCGATAGGAGGCATCGGTCAGATTGACCTGGATGTCGCCGAGGTGCGAACCCTCGCGCAGGTAGTACTGACGCACGAGGCCGTTGAAATTGATCGGCGCCGCCGTTCCCGCGTAGACCTGAACGTCCCGCACTTCCGGAATGCCGCGCAGGTAGTCGCTCATCTCGGCCAGCACCTGGGTCGTGTGCTCGAGGCTGCTGCCCTCGGGCATGTCCAGCACGACCTGGAACTCCGCCTTGTCGTCGAAGGGCAGCATTTTCAATACAACCACCTGGAAATACACCAGCGACACCGAGGCGAGGATCAGCACCAGCGTGCCGCCGAACATCACCATGCGCGCCATGCGCGGCTTGGCCTCGTCACCGAGAAACGGGCGCAGGATCACATTGAAGATCTGCATCAGGCGCCTGGAGGCCGTTTCGTCGCTGTGATCGTGGTTGCCGGACTGGATCGCCCGCTCGTGCAGCTCCGCCTGACGCCGCAGCACCTTGTAGGTGAGCCAGGGCGTGACCACGAACGCAACCGCCAGCGAGATGATCATCCCGAGGCTGGCATTGATCGGGATCGGACTCATGTAGGGCCCCATCAGCCCGGACACGAACGCCATCGGCAGCAAGGCCGCGATCACGGTGAAGGTCGCCAGGATGGTCGGGCCACCCACCTCGTCCACGGCCACCGGAATCGCCTCGAGGAATTTCTTGCCGCCCATGCTCATGTGCCGGTGGATGTTCTCCACCACAACGATGGCGTCGTCGACGAGAATCCCGATCGAGAAGATCAACGCGAACAGCGAAACCCGGTTCAGCGTGAAGCCCCAGGCCCACGAGGCGAACAGGGTGATCGCGAGTGTGATGACCACCGCCATGCCCACGATGAAGGCTTCACGCCAGCCGAGCGCGATCCAGACCAGCACCACCACCGACGCAGTCGCGAACATCAGTTTCGTGATCAGCGTCTTGGCCTTGTAATCCGCGGTCGCCCCGTAGTTGCGGGTGATCGTGGTCTCGACGCCTTCGGGGATGTACGTGCCGCGCAGCTGTTCCAGGCGTTCGACCAGCGCGTTGGCGATGTCCACCGCGTTGGTACCCGGCTGTTTGGCAATCGCCACCGTCACAGCGGGATGCATCTCCCCGAAATGGGTCCACTCTTCGGAGGCCGCGCCGTAGGCGAAACTCACATGCTCCGTCGCATACGCCGGCCCCTGCACGACCGTCGCAACGTCCGACAGGTAAACGGGACGCCCGTCATGAACGCCCACCACCAACGCGGCGAAGTCGGTGGCTCGGGTGATGAAGTCCCCGGCCTGAACCAGAACCTCCTGGTCGTCGCGATACAGCACGCCGGCGTCGCGGCTGAAATTGCTCGCGAGCAGGGCATTGCGGAGATCCTCGACCGACAGATTGTGGCCGGCCAGCGCCTCGGGGCGGAAGCGGACATGCACGACGTGATCCGGGCCCCCGACAGTGTAGATGTCGCGGGTGCCGGGCACGCGCTTCAGTTCGGATTCGATCGCGTGCGCCACCGCAGCGAGGTCGTGGCCGCCGCGCGTCTCGTCCTGCGTCCAGAGCGTCACGGTAACGATGGGTACGTCGTCGATGCCCTTCGGCTTGATCAGCGGCTCGCCGACCCCGAGATTGGGGGGCAGCCAGTCCTGGTTCGAGAAGACCTGCGTGTAGAGACGCACCAGCGCGTCGGTGCGATTTTCGCCCACCTTGAACTGCACGGTGACCTTGGCAAGGTTCGGCAACGAGGTCGAGTAGATGTCGTCGATGCCCTCGATCTCGGAGAGCACCTGCTCCGCGGGGGTCGCCACCAGCTGTGAAACTTCTTCCGCGGTCGCCCCCTGGAACGGAATGAACACGTCCGCGATGGTGACGTTGATCTGGGGCTCTTCCTCGCGCGGCGTCACCATGATGGCGAATGCCCCGAGCAGCAGTCCGACCAGCGCCAGCAGCGGTGTGATCTGGGTGGTCAGAAAGCTTGCGGCGATGCGACC
>SLNI01000183.1 GCA_007133115.1 Thioalkalivibrio sp.
CTGGAGATTGACCGGCGGATCCAGCGACAGGACCCAACCCGGTAACACACGCAGACCCGATGAGCCGCAACTCGACCCGAGGTTGTTCGGATCAAAGATCTTGACGAGGTGTGGCCGCTCCGGGGAGTCGACATAGACCACCCCGCAATAATCGTGGGCGTGTTCGGCTCTCAGCAGCCGGCCGATTTCCGTCAGAAAGCGGTCCAGATGAGCAGCGTCCACCGGAGCGACCGGGGGCGTCTCTCCGACTGCGTAGACGTACCAGGACGCGTCGGCCTGGGCGCGCAGCTGGTCGAAAAGTTCGTCGAGGGCGCTCCAATGCAGGATACCGGTAGAACCGCCCCCGAACCGCCGGAGAAACTCCGAGCCACTCGTGGATGCGGGCGCCTGCATCAAGACACACTCCTAAAAATTCCAGGGGCCTGACAGTATTACGCATCGGGAGGGCACAGCGCATCAGTCCGCAGTCAGGAGCAGGATCAACCCGGCATGTTCGATGGGCGCGGTTTCGATGCTCCGTCCCGGACGCAGCTCGAATTCCGTGAGGCGCGACGCGATCAACGGACTGGCGTCTTGATACTCCTGGCTCAGTGCGAGCAGCCGTGTGACCGGCGAGAAACGGTGCGTCTCCGGGTGAAACCGCACCGCGATCATCCCGGGCAACGGCAGCTCCAGCGAGGCGCGCCAGCCCTGCACATCGGCAAATCGCTGCCACGCGGTTTCGAGGAGTCGGACCACGGCAGGGTCGAATGCTTCGCCCTGCACCCGAGCCCAGTCGTGCAAACCCTGCGCGAGATAGGCGATGTCCGCGAGTTCGGCCGCGCCGGCGACGCTCGCGGGCACACCCAGCAAAAGCGACAGCTCGGCCGGCTGGGAAGCGGCCTCGCGCAGGAGATCCGCCAGCGCGGTGCCCGCCACATGAATATCCGGTTCCGCCGCCGCTTCCGCAAACGCCGAAAGCAGCAGCCCATGCAAACCGGTCATTGCCTTCTCGTCCCGCGGCGTTTCCCGCGTCCGGCGCGCATCGAGCAACAGCGCGCGCCCCCGGGCCACGCGTTCGGTCGCCGCCGCAACAGTCAACCCGTGGCGCTCGGCCAGGGTTTCAATGCCCACTCGCTGCTTGGGGAGGTAGCCGAGCTCAAACGTCGGCACCCCGACAAGCCCGAAATGGTCACGGACGATTTCGGGTGAGGGATGATCCTCCAGTGCCGTCGTGATCTGGGCCTCGTTCCAGAGGTAGCTCCCGCCTTCCCGGCCCTGCCCGTCCAGCGCGGAAAGCGCCGCCGCATAGCCGGCCACCGGTTCGAGCGCCATTTCCCTGAGCACGAAACGCAGGGTGTCCAGGCCAATGACGCTCCAGTCCGGGCGATTCAGCAGGCGCCCGGCACGAAGATACAGGCGCGCCAGCTGCGCCTGATCCTCCAGCATCACCTCGAAATGCGGGGTACCCCAGTCGGGAGTCTCCGAATACCGGAAGAATCCGCCGCCGATCACATCCCGAAGTCCCGCTCCCGCCATTTCGTCCAGCGTGATCTGCAGGAACTCCTCGGCCCAATCCGGTGCAACACCCTGAACATGTCCCGACAGCAACGCCTCGAGCGCCGGCACGCGTGGGAACTTGGACTGGTCTCCGAACCCGCCTCCGAGCAGATCCGTCTCGCGCTCCATCGCCTGCCAGAGTGCCGCCGGCAACCGCGAGGCGCGTGTTTCGGACAGAAGCCTCTCGCCCGCGCGCAGCCGCTCCTGCAACTCCAGGCGCCCTTCGCGGGCCAACGCGGTCCACGCCTCGCCTTCGTCGCGCAGGCCGCGTGTGACCCGGTCGAGAAACGCCGCGAAATCATCGCGGGGCGCATAGACGAGCCCGGTCAGTGCATCACCTGTCGGCAGGATGACCACGTTCAACGGCCATCCCGCGCTGCCGCGCGTCGCCCGCAGGAACTCGAGCAGGTAGCCATCCAGCGCGCCGTGCAGATCGCGGTCGATCTTTACGGGAATGTAATCGCGGTTGAGGCGCTCGGCGATGCCGGGATCGCTGAAGCTCTCTTCCTGCATCACGTGGCACCAGTGGCAGGCAAAGTAGCCGCTGGACACGAACAGCGGGCGCCCCGTCTGCCGTGCCTCCTCGAGCAGCGACGCATTCCATTCCCGCCATGCGACCGGGTCCTCGGCATGCAAACGCAGATAGGGCGAAACGCTGTGCGCCAGCGCCGAGACCTCGGATGCGTTCGCCGCCAGACCGGGAATGGGAAGCAGGCACCACAGCACCAGAAACATGGCGGCGGTCGCGCGTAAGCGGGCCCGGGGGCGGTCATTGAGCATGGCGGAATCCTCCTGGGGATATTGAGAGGATTCCCCCGCGCCCGAAAAATTCCCCCGCTCTGCGAGCCATGCGGCAATCGCGCTGAAAAACCCGTGGGCCGTGCGGTTCTGAGGCGCTCTGGAATTTATGTACAAATGTTGTACAATCCCGTTATGTCATTACCACCCGCCTCCGACATTCCGCCGAGCCACGGTCTGTTTCCCATCCGACACGTGTGTGCGGAGACGGGGATCAACCCCGTCACGCTGCGCGCCTGGGAGCGACGTTATGGTCTGATCCGACCGTTACGGACCCCGAAGGGCCATCGTCTCTACAGCGCCCGCGACATCGAGCGGATTCGAAAGATCCTCGCATTCCTGGAAGAAGGGGTTGCGGTATCGCAAGTGGGACGCGTCCTGGAACGCGAACCCGAACCTGAGAAAGGCCGGGCGGCGATGTGGGATCCGGAATCCGACACCCCGTCCCTGTCGGTGACCGAACCGGCTGGCGGCGTAGCTCCCTATGTTCCCGACCCCGTCTCTGACGCCCTGCTCGAGGCATCGAAATCCCTGACTCCGGTGCACCTCGAACGCACCTATGCGCGGCTGGTCATGCGCCATGGCTGGGAGGGTGTTCATGAACAGGCATTCCTCCATACCTACTCGGCGCTGCGTGAACAGGCCCGCCACGATCCGGCTGCCGAGGCGAGGCTCGCCGTGTTCGCATGCTGGGCTACGTCGACCTTTGCGGAGCAACTTCGGTCAGCGCTTCTGCTCTGTGAAGGGCCCACCTGTCCCGCGCTGATCGAGGGCCACGGACATCGCCGCCTGACGGGCCAGCTGTTTCTGCTGGCCACCGCCCGCCAGGGGCTGCGGGTCCTGCCCTTACCCGACCCGATCTCACCGCCCGCGATGGAGCAGCTCTCGACGCATCTGGACTCACCGGCGATCGTGCTGCACGTGCGCACGCCATCCCAGGCCGCCGGCGACTCGGAACGGATACGCACGCTCCTGATGACACCCGGCGTGCCCTGTTTTCTCGTCGGCGCTGGCGCGCGCACATGGGCGGCACTGGAGAGTCCGCGCGCGCTGATGACCCTGCCCCTCGCTCCGCTGCAGGCGGCGGATGCACTGACCCGGCAGGTTCTGGAACAGAAGCGAACGTGAGCCGACACACGCTCATGATCACGGGA
>SLNI01000256.1 GCA_007133115.1 Thioalkalivibrio sp.
TCATCGCCCGCGTAGGCCTCGACCAGACCACGAATGTTCTTGCGCTCGTCGGCCCGGGACAGGGCCATGATCAGTGGCCGGTCGGGTTGCCGGAGAAAGCGGGAGACTTCGGATCCGATCGCTGGCCTGCGTTGCCCGCGACGTGGCGGATGAAAACGCGAAAGATCCGTGCCGGGAGGAATCACGGTCATCCGGGACGGATGATAGTGATCGTAAGTCACGTACTGCTGCTCGATCTCCTGCTGCGTGCTGACGATGACGCGATGCGCGTGCGCGAGCGCCTCCTCCTCCGCCCGGATCCGTGCCGAAATGTTGTAACGGGCTTCGATGTCGGCGTCGGGCACCCCGTTCGCCAGCAGACGCTCGCGCTTCACGCGTCCGAGCGAATGGCCCGTCTGGAGCATCGGCACACCCAACAGACTGGAGAGCCGTGTCGAGACATACCCCCCATCGGCGTAGTGACCGTGCACCGCATCCGGGCGCAAGCCCACACGGCGCACATGAGCAAGTGCGTTATCAGCGAAGCAGTCCAGGTGAGGCCAGAGTTTCTCCTTGCGCAGGTAACGGCGCGGCCCACACTCCAGGCGCACAATCCGGACACCGTCCCCGAGGTCCTCCTCGGGCGCCGCGTAGTCGTCCGACACCTTGGAATCTTCTACGCGGCGGGTCAGAAGATCCACCCGTCCCACCTCGGGGTGGCGCCCCAGCGCCCGAGCCAGTTCGACCACGTACAGCGTCTGGCCGCCCGTGTCCGCGTCACGACCCAACTCGAGCTGGGTGCCACGGATCAGCCCGTGCACACTGACCAGGACCAGATAAAGTCCCTCACCAGCGCGCGCCTTGCTCTGGGTTTTCTTCACGGTTCTCCTCGCAGGTTCGGTGGGATCATTCGGGATGAGCCGACGGATGGCTACACTGGATCCGGAACGGCTGTACGGGCCACGATAACGGCGACGCCATGCGGCTCAGCAGCAGGATCGCCCCGAATACCGATGCGCTTATCAGAGCCCAACCAACCATACACAACAGCGGGGAATCGGACCAGCCGACTCCCGAACCCAAGGAGCACGAAGATGTCTTCATCCAGCGAAGTCTCCGATCACGAACTCCGTCGACGGCTCACCCCCGAACAATATCGCATTGCCCGGGAGGGCGGCACCGAACCCGCATTCACGGGTGCCTACCATGCACACAAGGATGCAGGCCGTTACCGCTGCGTCGTCTGCGGCGCCGAACTGTTCCGCTCCGGCGAGAAATTCGACTCCGGCTCGGGCTGGCCCAGCTTCACCGCTCCCGCCACCCCCCAGGCCCTGAGTGAGCAAACGGACGTCGGCCATGGCATGGTGCGCACCGAGGTGCTTTGCGCCCGCTGTGGTTCCCATCTCGGACATGTCTTCCCGGACGGCCCCCGCCCCACCGGCCTGCGGTATTGCATCAACTCGGCGGTACTGGAGTTCGAGGCGGAACAGGCCGCCGGCGATCCCGGCCGCGGCGGAGCGTGATCACGCGACGCCGCCTCCGCGCGCCCGATCGACGTCCTCGACACGCGCATCGAGTGTCTCGATATGCCGGGTGTTGGCCTGTGGCGAGGTCGTGCGGCGGGCAAAGAGGGAATAGGCCGCTGGAATCACGAACAGGGTGAACAGGGTCGCGAAAAGCACCCCGGAAAACACGGCGACGCCGATTACGAATCGGGTTTCGGCACCGGGACCCGTCGCCATGATCAATGGAATGGAGCCCGCGACCGTGGTCAGCGCCGTCATCAGCACGGGCCGCAGGCGCATGCTGGACGCCTCGATCACGGCAGCGCCAAATTCGCGGCCGTGATCCCGCAACTGGTTCGCAAACTCGACGATCAGGATCCCGTTCTTGGCGGCGAGGCCGATGAGCATCACCATGCCGATCTGGCTGTAGATGTTGATCGTCTGCCCGGTGAAATAGAGTCCCAGCAGAGCGCCCAGGATCGCCAGCGGTACCGTGAGCATGATCACGAACGGGTGAATGAAGCTTTCGAACTGCGCGGCCAGCACGAGGTACACCACCAGCAGCGCCAGCACGAACACGAAATAGACCTCCTGTGCACCCTCACGCAGGTCCAGCGACTCGCCCTTGTAGTCGATGCGCGCCTCGGGAGGCAGCACCTCGGCCGCAGCGGCGTCCAGGGCCGAGAGGACCTGCCCGAGGGTATAGCCCTCCTCGACCGACGCGGTCAGCGTGATCGCACGCGACCGATTGTAGCGCTCCAGAGAACCCGCTCCCGCCACTTCCTCGTAGGTGATCAGGCTCGAAAGTGGAATCAGCGCACCCGAACTGGAACGCACGTACAGGTTGGCGATATCTCCCGGCGTACGGCGCTGATCCGACCGGCCCTCGACGATCACGTCGTATTCCTCGCCACCCAGGATGAAGGTGGTTACGGTGCGCCCCCCGAGCATGATGTCCAGCGTGCGCCCGACCGTCGCCAGCGAAACGCCAAGGTCCGCGGCCCGGTCCTGGTCGATCTGTACCGAGATCTGCGGCTGTGTGGGCTTGTAGTCGAGATCAAGCCGGGCCAGACCGGGAATCTGTTCCGCACGCTCCAGCAGCAGCTGGCCCCATTCGGCCAGCTCGTCGTAGTCCGGGCCGGTGATCACGAACTGCACCGGCTGCCCGATCCGGCCTCCCGAGAGACCCTGGCGCATGATCACATTGCTGCGGATACCGGGAATCTCGGCCAGCGAGGCGTTGATCTCGTCCATGACCTTCCAGGAGGAGCGATCACGGTCCTCCCAATGCTCCATGATCACGATCACGAAGCCGTTGTTGACCACCTCGGCATTCCCGAAGGAACGCGGCGTACGCACCATGACGCGTCGCACGCCGCCGCCCTCGGTCAGTGGCAGCAGCCTCCGCTCGACCTCGGCCATCTGCTCGCGCATGTATTCGAAACTCGCGCCCTCGGGCCCGTTGACCATGATGAAAAACGCCCCGCGATCCTCGCGCGGGGCGAATTCCTCTGGAATCGCGCTGAACAGCCACCAGGCACCGGCCAGGCTCAACAGCAGGATCGGAACCACACCCCAGGAATACCGCAACCCGCGTTGCAGCGCGCGGGCATACCCCGCTTCGATCGCGGCAAAGCCCCGGCTGACGATGCGCGCCATGCCGGTCTCGTCATCGCCCTTGTGCATCAGGCGTCCGGCGAGTACCGGCGCCAGCGTCAGGGCCACGAGGCTGGAGAACACCACCGCGACCGCGATCGCGAGCGCGAATTCCGTGAACAGCCGCCCGACGGTGCCACTCAGGAAGGCCAGTGGCACGAACACCGCCACCAGCACCGAGGTGGTTGCGACGATCGCGAATCCCACCTGGCGAGCCCCCCGGTAGGCCGCGAGCAGCCCGGGTTCGCCACGCTCGATCCGGCGGTGGATGTTTTCCAGCATCACGATCGCATCGTCGACCACCAGTCCGATGGCCAGCACCAGCGCCAACAGGGTCA
>SLNI01000092.1 GCA_007133115.1 Thioalkalivibrio sp.
AAATCCAATCGTCTGGAGGAATTGTTCATTCGCATGACCCAGGTCGATGGCGAGCGTGGGAAAGGGTTGCGGGCAGCTTCATGAGGCCGCTGCATCTGAAGGAACACTGGACGGCACTGCGCACCATCGTCGCGAAGGAGGTGTTGCGTTTCAGCCGGATCTGGGTCCAGACCCTGCTGCCCCCAATGATCACGACTGGGCTGTATTTCATCATCTTCGGCGGTCTGATCGGTTCCCGCATCGGGGATATGGACGGCCACAGGTATATGGATTTCATCGTTCCCGGGCTGATCATGCTTGCGGTGATCACCAACAGCTACTCGAACGTCGTCTCCTCGTTCTTCAGTTCGAAGTTCCAGCGCCACATCGAGGAACTCATGGTATCGCCGGTGCCCAACAGTCTGATCATCCTCGGCTTTATCGGCGGTGGCGTGGCCCGCGGCCTTGCCGTAGGGGTGGGGGTGACCATCGTCTCGATGTTTTTCAGTCCGTTGGCGGTGCACAACCTTCCGGTCGCAATCTCGGTGGTGGTTCTGACCTCGATCCTGTTTTCACTCGCGGGACTGATCAACGGCGTGTTCGCGCGCAGTTTCGACGAGATTTCGATCATGCCGACGTTCGTACTGACACCCCTCACCTATCTGGGTGGTGTGTTCTACTCGGTTTCGCTACTCCCCGGGTTCTGGCAGGACGTATCCAAACTGAACCCGATCCTGTACATGGTGGATGCATTCCGGTACGGATTGCTCGGGACGTCCGACCTCTCGCTGACCGTCTCGTACCTGATCATTCTCGGCTTCATCGGCGCCTTGTATGTTTTCGCGCTGGTGATCCTGAACCGCGGCATCGGGGTGCGGAGCTGACGATCGGGGTCCGCGCGCAGCCGCGCGGGGGGGACCCACTTGGGCCAAAAGGGTTCAATCGCTGGACAATAGATGGTATAAAGCTTCAACTACGCACGCGCAGGTCTTTATGCCGGCATACAAGTCGTTGTTACCACTCGTATTTTTTGGGGCCGCAAGCGCTTCGGCCATCACGGCTTCAAGCTACTTCCAAAACGAGCAGCAGGTTTCCGGCGAGCCGGTCCATTTCGATGAGGTTGCCTTCTTCGTCGGGCGTTCGTGCCTGCCACGCCCATTGGTCCTGTCCGAGGGCGAGCCGAGATTGGGTGTGCTCCACGCGGCAGAAGGATTCCTTGCGAAGCGGGTCGGCTGGATGCTCGGCGCCCCGAATTCTCTGGAAACCCCGCTCGATGAAACGGCTTTCACCTCCTACGGTTTCTTCTACGACCTCGATGGATCGATCGAGGAACCCAGCGAGCTTCACTGGTCTCGGCACACGCTGCAAACCGGCGACCATCTCGCTGCTCTCTGGCGCAGTCAGTGGGGCATGCCGCTGTCCACCCTCTGGGAATTACTGGCTGAATCCGAGGGCGCGGCTTTACTGAATCAGGTCGATCCGGGCCAGCAGGTCGAGTGGCTGCGCAACGCGAGCGGTGACCTCGAACGCCTCAGACTCTGGTCCAATCGTTCGGCTGGACACGAGTGGCGTCGCGACTCTGACGGAAACGGCTTCACGCTGAAAGAGATCAAGGGCGAACGAACGTTCACGCATCGGGTGGTCTCGGGTCGCATCCAGAGTGATCTGGCCACAGCCCTGGGAGACTACGGAACGCTGTCGGCTCCGGATGCCCGGGCACTCGCCCGCGTGCTGGATCGCCATCTGCCCGTGAAGGAAAAAGCCGGAGCCGGAGACCGGTTCACAGTGCTGATCGAACAGGAAACGCTGGTTGGAGACGACATTCCCCATGCCGTGCGTCTCCTGGCCTTCGAACACCGTGGGCGGACGCTGCAGACGACCGGTGTACGTCATGCCAACGGCCGCTTCTACACCCCCGAGGGTCGCAGCCTTCTCCCGCCGTTCGACCGCAAGCCATTCGCGGGTGAATTCCGCATCACTTCAGGCTACAACCTGGGGCGCCGCCATCCAGTCACCGGCCGGATCGCACCGCACCAGGGTACCGATTTCCAGATGCCGCCGGGGACGCCGGTGCAGGCTCCGGCCGATGGGATCGTCACCGTTGTTGGGAATCACCCGCATGCGGGACGACACATCGAAATCGACCATGGACAGGGCTACACCACCCGTTACCTGCACTTGCAGGAGTCCAAGGTTCGGACCGGCCATACCGTTCAGCGGGGCGACCGTATTGCACTCTCCGGAAAATCCGGGCGCACCACAGGGCCCCACCTCCACTATGAACTTCACGTTGAAGGACGACCGGTGGATCCGATGCGTGCCGACCTGCCCAGTACCGAGCGTCTGTCCGGAGCCGATCTGCAGGAATTCCAGCTCGCATCGCGGACCTTCCTTGCCGAACTGCGCAGTACCGGAACCTCCCGCCAGATTGCGATGCGGCCCTTTTCCAGCCTGGGGCTCTGACCCGTCACCCGGGGTACGCAGAGCGAACGCGGGGTCCCGCATCCCGATCTGATGCCGACCGCGCTCACCCCGGCACAGTTGGGCTGGGAACAGGATCGTCCACGTTCGCTCGCGTACGACGATGTCTATTTCAGCGAACGGGATCCGGTCGGGGAAGTCCGCACGGTCTTCATCGAGGCGAATGAGCTTCCCGCACGTTTCCGCGCGGCACATCGTTTCAGCATCGGAGAAACCGGCTTCGGCACCGGCCTCAATTTCTCGCTGACGCTCGAGGCCTGGCGTCAGCACGCGCCTCCAAGTGCTTATCTGAGCTATCTCAGCGTCGAGGCGCATCCCCTGAGGCCGTCGGATCTGGCGCGAAGCCTGCAAGTCCTCGGCATTCCCCGGAACGACATACGGCGTCTGCTGGAGCAGTATCCACCCTCGGTCACCGGCCTGCACCGGCTGCATTTTCCGGACGAGCGGGTGGTCCTGACCCTGGTGTACGGAAACGCAACTCCAGCATTGGCGCAGGTCCGTGGGTCCGTCGATGCCTGGTTTCTCGATGGCTTCGCTCCCAGCCGCAATCCGGAGATGTGGAACCTCGCTCTGTTCTGCCAGCTCGCCCGGCTTTCCAGGGGCGGGACGACCTTGGGTACCTTCACCGCCTCGGGACAGGTGCGCCGCGACCTCGAGGAAGTCGGCTTCTCGGTGCGGAAAGTTCCTGGTTTCGGCAGCAAGCGTGAACGTTCCCTCGGAGCGTTTCGCGGGGAAACACCCTCCCCTCGAACGCCGCGCACCGCCGCTGTCGCAGGCGCGGGAATCGCAGGGCTCGCGGTTGCGGCAGCCCTGCGGGACCGCGGCGTCGCGGTCACGGTATTCGACCCGAAGGAACCCGGTGGTGGCGCGTCGGGAAACCCGGCCGCGCTGCTGACCCCGCACCTGACTGCCGGTGATCCGGCGCGCAACGCCCTCTCTATGGCCGGCATCCGGGCCACGCGGGCATTGGTGCATGGAACAGGGGCCGACGCGGTGCC
>SLNI01000031.1 GCA_007133115.1 Thioalkalivibrio sp.
GGGCACGGCGCGCTCGCCGTGCCGCGGGAATCAGGCCTGGGCCATTTCCCGGATGCGCGCGTTCAGGCGGCTCTTGTGCCGTGCGGCCTTGTTGCGATGAATCAGGCCCTTGGATACGGTCGAGTCGATCACGGGGACCGCCTGACGGTAGGCCACGGTTGCGCCTTCGGCATCACCGGTGCGGATGGCTTTCAGCACGCCCTTCACGGAGGTGCGGAAGCGGGACCGCAGCGCCATGTTGTGGGCGCGGTTCTTGACGGCCTGACGGGCGCGTTTACGAGCTGATGCGATGTTCGCCAAAGCGAGATCCTCTTGAAACCGGCTGAAATGCGGGAAAGGGCGCAAAAAATACAGGGAAGCGGTTCATCGGTCAAGTCCGGGCCATCGTTTGCGAGGGTCCGGGCTGGATTGAAAACCGGGCGCCCTGCGTCCACTCTACATCGGGAAGGCCGGCCGGTTCGCGGCGGTTCGCGTTCTGGCCGAACCCACAACACAGGAGAGTGCAATGACCACGACCCCCCGCAACATGCGCAAGGATCGTTCCCTGGGCTGGCTGTTCCTGCCCCTGCTGGTGCTGATGGCAAGCCTCGTGCTGGTCGCTGCCCCCCGGGTCGCCGGTGCCGAAGAGGCGCGCGTTGTGTATCACGCGGATTTCTCCGACCCCCGCCGTTTCTCGGCGATGCTGACCAGCATCAACAACATGGTGGTGCATTACGACAACAACTTCATCGATCACGATGTGCGCATCGTCTTCGTGTCGCACGGGGTGCGGTTCGTGACGGACGATCCGCTGGCGGGCACCCCGTTCGCGGAGGACGAAGCGCTTCGCGAGGAGCGTGCGAACCTGCGGGGTCGCCTGCTATCGCTGAATACCTTGCACAACGTTCGCCTGGAACTCTGCGACATCACGCGCGGGGCCGTGAACCTGGCCGAAGACGGCCTGTACGATGCGGTGGAGGTGGTGCCTTCGGGCGTCGTGCGCATCGCGCAACTGCAGAACGAAGAGGGCTTCGCCTACATCAAGATCGAATAAAGGCTCCTGTGCGGCGCTGCCCACCGGGGCTGGGGATGCCCAGCCCCGGTGGGTAGCCGTTTCATCAACGGGGGCTGCTGCCCTACACTCTCGGCTTTCCACGACCCGGACCGGCCGTGAACCGCATCTTCCGTTCCACCGCCATTGTCAGCGGGATGACCCTGATCTCCCGTGTTCTGGGTTATCTGCGCGACATGGTGCTGGCCGTGACTTTCGGGGCCGGCGCCACGACCGACGCCTTTTTCGTCGCATTCCGAATTCCCAATTTCTTTCGCCGCCTGTTTGCGGAAGGTGCGTTCTCGCAGGCTTTCGTCCCGGTCTTCGCCGAATACCGGGAAAAGCATGGGCGCGTCGCGTTGCGCGATCTCCTCGACCACACGGCCGGCGCGCTGCTGCTGGCCCTGACGCTGGTCACGCTCATCGGCGTGCTCGCGGCACCCTGGCTCATCTGGGTCTTCGCACCCGGTCTTGCGCAGGCCGACGGCCGCCAGGAACTGGCGGCTCAGATGCTGCGCATCACGTTCCCCTACCTGCTGTTCATCTCGCTGACCGCGATGGCGGCCGGTATCCTGAACAGCATCGGGCGCTTTGCCATCCCCGCTTTCACCCCGGTCTTTCTGAACCTCGCCCTGATCGCGGCGGCGCTCTGGGGCGCCCCCCTGTTCGCCGAACCGATCGTGGCGCTGGCCTGGGGTGTGTTCCTGGCCGGTGTGCTGCAGCTGGCTTTCCAGATCCCCTTCCTGATGCGCGCAGGATTGCTGCCCCGGCCGCGTTTCCGGCGCGCGCATGCCGGTGTGCGCAAGATCGTGCGTCTGATGCTGCCAGCGATCCTTGGTACATCGGTCGTTCAGATCAACCTGCTCGTGGACACGGTGATCGCATCGTTCCTGGTCGCCGGATCGATTTCCTGGCTGTATTTCGGGGATCGTTTCGTCGAACTCCCACTGGCCCTTTTCGGGATCGCCATTGCAACCGTGATCCTGCCGCGGCTCTCCGGAGAACACGCCCGGGCGGACCTTGCAGCGTATGGCCGGACGCTGGACTGGGCGTTACGCCTTGCCTTGTTGATGGCGCTGCCCGCCGCGGTGGGACTGATCCTGCTTGCGGTGCCGATCCTTGCGGCGCTGATCCAGTACAGCGCGTTCACCGAACACGACACTCGCATGGCGGCGATGGCGTTGGCTGCATATGGGCTCGGGCTTCCGGCCTTCATCCTGATCAAGGTGCTCGCGCCGGGGTTTTTCGCCCGGCAGGACACCCGCACGCCGGTGAAGATCGCCGTGATCGCGTTGCTGGCGAACATCGTGCTGAATGTGGCATTCGTGTTGCCCTGGTATCTATCCGGCGCTCCGGGGGCCCATGCCGGTCTCGCGTTGGCGACATCGGCGTCGGCCTATCTCAACGCCGGCCTGCTCTACCGGGGTCTGCGCCGCGAGGGCATTTACCAGCCGGGGCCGGTACTGCCGCGTTTCCGGCTCGGTCTCGGGTTGGCGCTCGCGGTGATGATCGCCTTGCTGGTGCTGCTTGCGCCCGAGTGGAGTCAGTGGTCGGATTGGCCCGCAGCCCGACGCGGCGTGGTGCTGCTCGGACTGATCAGCGCGGGTGCGGGCGGCTTCCTGGCGACACTCTGGATCGCCGGTCTGCGGCCCCGGCAGTTCCTCCTCCGCGATCACGCGTAGCAAGAACGCAAACTCAGGGGCGGTGTGGTGATGGGCCTTGTCCCCGTCCAAGGGACGCCGTGAATACATCCCTGTAGGCTTGACGGCAGCATCCCTGCTGCCGACACCCTTGGACGGGGACAAGGCTCCATCACCTCTGCTGCGGGGGCAAGGAGCACACACGGGTGTGGTCCCAGCGGGGGCGGGGTATACTTCCGGTTTTGCGCGGACGGGCTTTCATGCGGTTGTTGCGCGGCGTGGACCACCGAGAACCGGTGTTTTCCGGAGCGGTGGTCACAATCGGGAATTTCGACGGGTTTCACCGCGGGCACCAGGCGGTGGTGTCCCGGCTGCTGGCCGCCAGCGCGAGCCGGAGCGCGCCGTCCGTGCTGATCACCTTCGAACCCTTGCCGCAGGAGTTCTTCGTGCCCGAGCGCGCGCCAGGGCGCCTGCAGCGGCTGCGCGATCGAATGGATTTTCTGCGCACCACGGGGCTGGATGCCGTGTGGCTGATGCGCTTCGGAAAAACCCTTTCGGAGATGCCGGCGGAGGACTTCGTGCGGCGCGTGTTGCATCATGCGCTCGGAACTCGACACGTCCTGATCGGCGACGATTTTCGGTTCGGCAAGGGCCGTGGCGGTGACTTCGCCCTGCTCGAGGCGATGGGGCGGGATCTGGGGTTTACCGTGGAGTCGACGCCGACCTTGGCGGACGATTCGGGCCGGATCAGCAGCACGCGGGTGCGTGCCGCGGCTCA
>SLNI01000208.1 GCA_007133115.1 Thioalkalivibrio sp.
CGGGTCACATGGCCCGGCTCGGCCGGGGCTGCGATGGTGACGACACCGCGCAACTCCGAACGCAGCCCGGCCAGGGCCAGCGCCATTGCGCCCCCGAAACTGTGCCCGACGAGCAGGTCAGTGGGGTAGCCGGTGTAGGTATCGAAGGCGTCCAGCGCGGCGCCCAGATCTTCGCAGTAGGTCTGGAAGCTGCTGTCGACGAAGCGCCCCTCGGCGTCGCCCAGTCCCATGAAGTCGAAGCGCAGCGTGATGACGCCTTCCTGGGCCAGTGCGCGTGCCAGGCGCACGGTCGCCGGAAAGTCCTTGGAGCAGGCGAAGCAGTGCGCGATGCAGACCTGCCCTACGGGCGTGCCCTCGGGTTGCGCCACCACGCCGCTCAGGCGGATGCCGCGCGGCGTGACGATTTCCAGTGTCTGGTTTCGGATGCCCATGTGCTGCCCTGTTGATGAAAGATGCCGGGAATTCCCGGTGTGCGCGACCCATGGCGGCGCCGCGCTGGCTCTGCGATGATACGCGAGCCAGTAGCAAGGCCGGGGGTTGCGTGACCGAAAACGAGAGTGAGATGCGCGCGCGGATCGCGGAGATGCATGCCGAGCACCAGGCGCTCGAAATCGCGATTCACGCACTGCAGGAGGCTCCGGCTCAGGATATGTTCGCGATGCGGCGTCTGAAGAAGCGCAAGCTCGTGCTCAAGGACAGCATCGCCCGACTGCGCAGCCGCCTGATCCCGGATCTGAACGCCTGAAACGAAAAAACGCCCCGGATCGCTCCGGGGCGTTGTACTGCGGGAACACCATGAGGGGGCGGAGTCCGCCCCCCGGGGATCAACCCCAGATGTCGGCGGTGATGCCGGTATACCAGCCCTTGGTGTAGATGGCCTCCATCTGCCGCACGGATGCGGGAGCATCGGCCGGGCTGACGCCACCGGAACCCTCTACGCCCGCCAGCGTCCCTTCGGCATTCAGCGCGTACACGGCAGCCACGCTGATGGCGTGATCCGGCGTGATCAGGCTGTAGCAGGTGTTCGCCGTGGACGGGGCCAGCGGATCCTTGCCGGCCAGGGAATTGACGATGGCCGCGGCCGCGATCTTGCCCTGGTTGTTGGCGGAGTGTCCGGACTTCGGCATGGCTCCGGCAACACTGGAGTCGCCGATCACGTAGATGCCGGGGTGGATGCTCGACTCGAAGGTCTGCTGGTTCACCGGGCACCAGAAGCCGTCGCCCGTCAGGCCGGTCTGCATCGCAATCGCGCCCGCCTGCTGCGGCGGGATGTAGTTCAGGACATCCGCCTTGAAGGTGGTCAGACCGCTGTCGGAGATCGTGGTCAGGTTGGCCACATCGACCTCCTCGACCTGGCCGCCGCGGGAGCTTGGCACCCACTCGATCATGTCCCCGTAGTGTTGCGCCCAGCCGGCTACGAACAAGCCCTGCTTGGAGAAGTTTTCCTTGTTGTCGAGGATGATGATCTTCGAGCGCGGCTTGGCCTGCTTGAAGTAATGCGCGACCATCGACGCCCGCTCGTACGGCCCGGGCGGGCAGCGGAACGGGTTGCCCGGAGCCACCATCACGAACACGCCGCCATCGGGCATGGCCTCGAGCTGGCTGCGCAGGATGCGGGTCTGGTCGCCGGCCTTCCACGCGTGCGGGACGCGCTCGGCATCCGCCGCGGTGATACCCGGGACCGCGTCATAACGGAAGTCGATACCCGGAGACATGATCAGGAAGTCGTAGTTCATGGTGGTGCCGCCAGCGGTCTTTACCGCGCGCTTGGCCGGGTCCACTTCGGTAACGCTGTCCGTGACCACGTTCACACCATGGCGGCTGGCGAGTGCGTCGTAGGTCTGGGCGATGTCGTCCATGCTGGCGTGACCGCCGAGTACCCAGTTGCTGCCGTAGCAGGTGTAGTAGGTCGCGCTCGGTTCGATCAGCGTGACCTGCAGATCGGGCGAGAAACGCTTCAGGTACTTGGCCGCCGTGGCACCGCCGGAGCCGCCCCCGATGACGATTACGTGGGCGCTGCGTGAAGCAGTGGCAGAACCGTTGGCGGCACAACCGAAACCGGCCACGGTGGCGGCGCCACCGATGCCAACGGCTTTGAGGAAATTACGTCGTTTGATGTTGGTCATTGTTCTCAGCTCCCCTTATTGCAAAGTCGCGATGTAATCGGCGATCAGCTCGACATCGGCTTTGCTGTAGCCCTTGCTGTGGCGGTCCATGATGGTGGCGGGCCGTGAACCGTCGGCGAACGCCTGCATCTGCGAAATCATGAGATCGCGCGGGTAACCGACGAGGCCCGGCATGTTGCCGGTGGCATCGATGCTGTGGCAGCTGAAGCAGGAAGCGGCCAGCAGCTCGCCGCGTTCGACTTCGGCGGAAGCTTGTGGCGCGAGGGCGAGCGCGGCCAAGGCGAGTGCAATGCCGGGGCCAAGAACTCTGGATCGTTTCATCAGGGGGACTCCTCCATCGGGGTTTGAGCTGTGATTTCTTATCGGGACGGTCGTAGAACGCCGGCCCTTGTTTTCCATCCGGCACCGCAAAGATTCTGCGGTGCCGGATGCACCACGGGTACAGGCAGGAAGCGGACTCGCACACGAGAGAGCACGCGTCGAACCGACCGCCTTCGAGAGAGGCTAGACCCTGGAAAGCGGGATTTCCAGGAAACCGGCAATGTATTTCAATCGGGCGCTATTCCTCGTGGTCGATGCCCAGCGCTTCCAGGGCCTCGATCAGGTACTCGGAGATCAGGGGTGTGGCAATGAGACGGTCCATGATTTCGGGGCACCAGTTGTCCGCGGCATCGCTTTTCGCTGCTTCCCACTCGTTCGGGCCGTAGTCTCCGCGCCCTAGCCATTTCAGGGCGAGAAGCTCAGCCTGCTCGGAGGGTTCGAGATTGTGGACGGCCATTCGCAGCTCGCGCAGCGTGTTGTCGCTGCCGTGGTCCGCCAGAATCTGCATGGCCCAGTCGCCGTCGTTGCCCTCGACGGAGTCGTCGGGGAAGACCACTTCTTCCTTCGCGTGAAATTCCCGTGTGGAAGCGATGATCCAGAGGACGGTTTCAAGGTTGAGGCGGAGCATGGAACGTTCTCCCTTGGTGGGGTTTCCAGAGTTCCCGGCTTTCCGTGCGCGGGTCGCGCACTTCGGCAGTCGCAGTCGTATGCTGGCGCATGGACGATCGGTGTCGTCTTCAGACAAGGTTCAGGCTAGGCTTCTAGTGTAATACGCAGGGATGAGCGCTGCATGGATGACGGGCGCCGTCCAGATGAGTCATCCGGGGTATTCCGGCCCGCGGCATCCGGAGGAGGAACGCGTGATGGACAAGGATTGGAAGGCAGCGGTCGGCCGGCTTCGGCGCCTTGGTGTTATGGCCTGGCTGGCCGTGCTGCTGCTGGCCGTACCGGTGGGTGCCCAGCCACAAGCCCCGGCCGC
>SLNI01000168.1 GCA_007133115.1 Thioalkalivibrio sp.
AAGGCGAGAGCCGAAAAGCTGGCTCAGTCAGGGATCAAGACGACGGGCGATCTACTGGCCCAGGGGGCTTCGGCCAGAGGAAGGAAGCTGATCGCCGAACGCACCGGCGTCAGCTCCGTGCGTCTGCTCAAGTGGGTGAACATGGCCGACCTGATGCGCATCTCGGGTGTCGGGGAGGAGTACTCCGAGTTGCTGGAGGCCGCCAACTGCAACACCATCAAGCAACTCCGGCGGCGCAACCCCGCGAACCTCACCCGGCGCATGCTGGAAATCAACGCGGAGAAAAAACTGGTTCGCTCGCCGCCTTCGGAAGCCCAGGTCACAAAGTGGGTGCAACAGGCCAGCAAACTCGAACCGATGCTGACCTACTGACAACAGCGCCAGCGCGTGGCTGTCCCGAAGGGGCGCCGTCACGAGCGAAGAACCGGGCACCGAAATCGGCCTGCCGGAGGCTGGAATCAAGTGGGGTTCCAGTCGGTGAAGGTGGCGGCTTGGCCGAGGTGGTGGCCGGCATCGTCGAGGAGGTTGAAGACGGTGGCGTTGCGGATGCGGAAGCGGCGGCCTTTTTGACTGATACGGATGCCGGAATAATTTTCGATGAAACCGTGCCGGCCGACTTCATCGAGCAGACGCCGGCGTTCGTCTTGGTGCACGGGTTCGGCGCTGGCGCTGGAAGGGAGGCCGATGAGGGAATGCCATGTGGCCTCGAAGAGTTCGAGGGCGCGGCGGTTGGCGTAATTGAAAATGTGGTCGGAGCCAAAGGCGCCGAGGGCGCTGAGCACAACGCGTGGAGCTTCGAAAAGAGCGGTGATCTCGTCGTGGTCCGGCACGACGAGATCGCAGCCGCGCAGGCGGCGGTAATTGGTGAGGATGAGGCGCGTGGGTTCCTCGAGTAAGGCGCGGTCGGCGGGGAGATTCATGCGCGGACGGCTTCGAGGCGTCGAAAAACGAAATCGGCGGTGACTTCGTCTCGGTGCAAGGCGTCGCAGCGGCGGAGCGCCGCGAGTGTGAAGGGTAGGAACATTTTCATCGGTGCCCAATGTCGCCGCCGAGAGTTGGGACCAAGGATAGTGGAAAAGGGTACGGAGGGATCATGGTTTGCCCTGTTCCCCAATGCCGTATCTCAACCGTCGCCCCGCGGCAGGAAGAATCGGGGTTGCCTGCTTGCTCCTGCCCGGGCATCGCTTCATCCTTGCCCCTGATCTGTCGTCTCAAGAAATCATCGTGATGGGTTTCATCCGCCTGTTTCCACTCGAGGAGATTCACCCGACCGACGCGGCCCGATTCGGCTACGGGGATCCCGCGCGGGCGCGTGCCATCGAGCGTTTCGCCGCGCCCGAATGGGTCGTTCAGGTCAGCGAAATCCGGCGCTTCGAGGATTGCCCCCTGTACCTCGTTTCGGAAGACGATCCGAATGTCCTGGTGGACGGCATCCGGATGGAACTGCGCGCGGGTACCTGGCTGGTGGTGGCCAATGATGCGCCCGAGGCTTCCGGCCGCTTCGAAGCCCAGATCGAGTTCGCAATGCAGGGGCGCATGGCCACCCTGCCCTTCTCGCAGTACCTGACGGAGCGCGAGCGCGCATTGCGGCGTGCGGGTGTCCGCGAGGTGACGGGTATCCGGCTCGACACCGACAAGACCTGATCCGCCACAGGAACCAGCATCAACGGTGAACGACATGGCGATCGCGAACATGCAATGCTTCCCGAGAGAAGCCTGGGCACTGCCCGGACATGACGCCAAGGCATCAAGCTGGGGGTTTGCCGGAGAAGGTTCCGTCGACGTAGAACCACCGACCGTTCACACGTCGGAACCGGCTGCGCTCGTGCAAGCGCTGCCCACGACCTTCGACCCTGGATCGGGCCACGAACTCCACTTCACCGACATCATCGGCCACCCCGCCCGCGGATGTTGCGCGAATGCTGAGGCCAAGCCAACGCTGTCCCGGGTCGAGAACCAGCGCCTCCGGACGCGTCTCCTCGGCCCATGTGCTCAACAGGTACTCCCGGTGCCCCTCGACGAACGCCGAGTACCGCGATCGCATCAGCGCCTCCGCAGTGGGAGCGACAGCATCCCCGTCCAGATAGGGCCCGCAGCACGCGCCACGCGCCGCGTCAGACCCACACGGGCAGGCCTCGCCCGTCCCACGAACGCTCCTGTCCCGCTTGCTCATTCGCTCGATTCGACCATCCCCACTACGCCCGAGAAAATCCCGGCTCAGGGGTCGGCACATCCGGGTCATTCGGCTCGTCCACGGCTGCCGACCGCTAAAGGATGATCGCACGGTCGGGCGGTCATCACTATGGCGTCCACCCTGGGTCACTCAAGTATGAGTCACCGAGCCCTTGAATGGCTGGCGAACGGAACGACTTCGCCGATACTCTTGGGGGCCCCAACGTCAGCTGCGGTTTGAGGAACGTCGATGCTTCGCGTGTTTCTGTTGGTCCTGGTGGGCGGCGCCCTGCTGCTCTGGCTGAATCCGCCGGGTCCGGAGCAGCTGGAACGCTGGGGTTTGGACTCGTGGACCTTTGTCCCGAGAGCGCTGACGCCGGAGGAAGTGGTGCGTCACACGAACGAATACCGCAGCGCCCATGGCCTCCCACCCTTGACGATCCATCCTGCACTGAACACCGCCGCGCAGGCGCGAGCGTTGGACATGAAAACGCACGGGTACTTTGCCCACAACAACCCCGATACGGGGGAAGGCCCCAGCGAGGCGATCGAGGATGCGGGGTACGCGGCACGGGTATCCGCGGAGAACATCGCCAAGGGCAACTGGCGCTCCGACCGGGCCCTCGTGCAGGCCTGGATCGACAGCCCGGGCCACCGGGCCAACATCCTGGATCCAGAGGTCCGGGAGATTGGGATCGGCCTGCTGCGGGACGGCGGACTCGCTTCGGGCCGTCCGGTTGCCTATCTCTACGCAGTGCAGTTGTTCGGCAAACCACTCGCCGACTGCGGCGAACCCCCCAGTGACCGCGACCGGGCGGCCATCGGGGAGGTCGAAGCGCGGCTGGAACTCCTCAATGCTCGCCTCAGCGATCGCCGGGGTGAATTGGATGACCTGCAATCGCGCATCGACCGGTCGAGCCACAACGCGGAGCGCAATCAACTGATTCAGCGCCGCAACCAGCGCGTGTCGGAATTCAATCAGATGGTTGCGGAGTCGCAGGGCATGCAGGACACCCTCTCGGTCATGATCGACACGTTCAACGCCAAGATCGCTGACTTCAACGCCTGTGGCGCGGACACTTGAACCCAGCACAAACCCCTGCCTGGTTCCGTCCCTCGCCCGTGCCGCGACTCATCCTGTCCAGCTTGCGCGTGGCCCACACGGCTGCAGTCGCCGAGGGGTCAGCGCCCGGCGCGGCCCTTGAACCGGCTTGACACGGCGCACTCACACCGTAGTC
>SLNI01000263.1 GCA_007133115.1 Thioalkalivibrio sp.
CACCGGCGGCGGGGCGCTGTATCTCGATCCCTCGCAGCTGTGCTGGTCCCTGGTCCTGCCCGTTCGGCATCTGGGGGGGACCGCCGGGCTGAAGGAGATCCTGGAGCGTCACGGCATGGCGTTGGTCGCCGCGCTGGCGCGCCTCGGGATCGCAGGCCGTTTCGTGTTTCCCAATGACATCGAAGTGCAGGGACGCAAGCTGGGCAGCGGTTTCGCGGCGCGGTTCGACGACCGGGTGCTGATCCAGGGCAGCCTGCTGGTTTCGTCGCCCGATGCCGAGGCCATGCTGAAGATCCTGCGGGTTCCGACCGAGAAGCTCTCGCACGAAGGTGTACTGAGCGCGCGGCAACGCCTGATCAGCGTCGAGGAGGCCGTGGAGATCGCTCCCGGCATCGACCGGATTCGTGATGCGCTCGCGGATACTCTGGCCGAAACCTTCCATCTGCAGTCGGTACCGGCGTCACCCGGCTTGCCGCTCCCCGTATCGACCCCTGTCGCGATGGGAGACGATGCGGCGCCCGAAGCCATGAAGGCGTTCGTGAAGACCGAAGGGGGCACGATCTATCTCGCGCTCGAAACCCTTGCAGACGGGCGCGTGGTGCGCGCGGGCTTCAGCGGTGCGGTGCAGTTCAGTCCGGTCGATCTGTTCACGCGGCTGGGCCAGGCGCTTGCCGGCCGGCCGCCGGAGACCTGCGCCGCCGCCCTGCAGCACGCGTTCCAGGACATTGCCTCGGCCGATCTGCTCGGGTTCGGTCTGGACGATCTGCAACGCCTGCTGGCCCTGGTGCTGGCGCGCCGGGAACAGGCGGATCTGTTCGGCATGGACCGGGACCAGAGCAACACCCTGATTGTCCACAATCCCGGTGGCGAGAAGGTTGCGGAGATTCTGGAAAATGCAACGGTGATGCTGGTTCCGTACTGCGCGAAACTGGCGGATTGCAAGTTCCGGTTCCGCGACGGCTGTTCCGAGTGCGGCATGTGCGAGGTCGGGGATGCCTATCGCCTCGCGCGTGAGCGCGGGATGCGCGTGGTATCCATCACCCACTTTGAGCACCTGCAGGAGACCCTCGCGCAGATGAGCGCCGACGAGGTGCCCGCGTACGTCGGCATGTGCTGCGAGAGTTTCTATCTGAAACGCCACTATGCCTTCCAGCAGGCCGGGATTCCGGCTGTGCTCACGGACATTTCGGGCGCGACCTGCTACGAACTGAGGCAAGAGGATCTCGCCTATGCCGGGCGCTTCCGCGCGGAAGCGCACCTGCGCCTGGACATCGTCGAAAAAGTGATGCGCTTCGTTCCGCCCCGGGACATGCCTGCGGGCCCGGCCGCAGCGGGTAACTGAACCCTCGCTTCCGCATGGCCCACTAGCTCGAGCCGGTCCCCGTGCGGGCGAGGATGCGCCCGTCGGCGAGCGCCAGGACCTCGCCGGTTCCGACCGGTTCCCAGGCCTCGGTCGTCAGTGGCACGCTCGCGATCAGCGTCACCCGCTGGTGTCCCGCGTCCAGGCCGAGCTTCAGGCCCTCGATGGGCCGGGGATGGTTCCCCTCCCGCTTCGAGGGGCAGGTGCGGCACAGCGTGAACAATCCCGGGGGTTCGATCTTTCCGGAGGCCTCCTGGGTACGCTCGTGGCCGTGCACGAACAGGTATTCGCTGTCGGAGTAGAGGAAGTTCGCGGTCCCGAACTCCCGCAGAAGCGCGGCAAACACGCTCACCGCGCGCATCCGTGCTTCGAGGGACGGTGCGTCCGAGCCATCCCAGAGGGGCTTCATCCGGGCCAGCAACAGGCAGAAAGCGTGCTCTGAATCGGTCTCGCCCAGAGGGCGGAAATGTCCGATTGCACCCGAGGTCTTCTCTTCGAAGCCGAGCAGGTCGCCGTTGTGCGCGAACACGTGCATGCGTCCACCCAGTTCACGCGCGAAGGGCTGGGTGTTCGCCAGCGAGATGGCACCCCTTGTGGCCTGGCGCACGTGGGCCAGAACGATCCGGCTGCGGAATTCCTGTTCGCGAAGAAAGCGTATGCCTCCACTATGGCTGGCGGCGCCGGTATCGCGCAGTCGCCGGACATCGCGGCCGGCATAGAAAGCCGCACCCCAGCCGTCCTTGTGCGGCGCGCGCAGACCGCCGCGCTCGGAAAACGTCTCCAGCGCGATCGAGAGCGTGGCCGGTTCCAGGCTCGACATGGCCAGCAGTTCACACATGGCGCGCAGTATCTTTTCCACCGGCGGGAGGGTCAAACCCGGTTTCGTCCCGAGTCGTTGCCTCCGGGGCTCGGTGCAGTATTTCCAGGCGCTGGGCGACGCGTGCGACCTCGTCATCGGGCAGGATCTTCGGCTCACCCAGCGACAGGCTGAGGATGTACTGTCGGGCGAGCGTCTCCACCTCGCCGGCCAGCCATAGCGCCCTCGAGAGATCGGGGCCCGTCGCGATCAACCCATGGTTCGCGAGCAGGCAGGCCCGGCGGTCGGTGAGTGCCTGCAGCGCCCGATCCGAGAGCTCGCGGGTGCCGAAGGTGGCGTAGGGCGCGCACCGGATCGTCGGTCCGCCCGCTGCCGCGACCATGTAATGCACGGCCGGAATCTCCATGCCCCGGATCGACAGCGCGGTGGCATGCACGGAATGGGTGTGCACCACGGCGCCGACCTCGGGTCGCGCCTGCAGAATGGCCAGGTGAAAACGCCATTCGCTGGATGGCCGCTGGCCGGAGGCGGGCGTACCGTTGCCGTCGACGAAAACGATGTTCCGGGCCCGCAGGTCTTCGTAGGGTACGCCGGAGGGCGTGATCAGCATCCCGTCGTTCCAGCGTGCGCTCACATTGCCCGAGGTGCCCTGGTTGATGCCCTCGCGGTTCATCCGCAGGCAGGTGTCGATGATCTCCCTGCGCAGCGTCTTTTCCTTCCTGTTCACGTCGTTCTCCGGCAAGTTCGTGCGGCTTGAGCGAACGGTTCGTCCCTTCGCTCGGAGTCCGTTCGATCCGGTTCCCGCCACGACCGCCTCGATGCCTGTCCGCAAGACTTCGTTCTTGTTCAGGCGTCTCCCGCGGGCCTGCTCGGGATCGCTACGATGCCTTGAAGTCTACTGCATCGCGAAGACCGGGCGGCTCCCCGGACGTCGGCTGCCACGCAGCCGTCCTCAGGGTCGTGGTCGGTCCGACCCGTCTCCCGGCACGCGATCGGCTGGTGATAGGATTGCCCCTGATGGCACCCCTCATTTACGCATTGGACCTCACGGGCACGTTCGTTTTCGCGCTATCCGGCGGACTCGCGGCAGCCAGGATACGTCTGGATCCGTTCGGCTTCGCCGTGGTCGCCATCGTGACCGGACTCGGCGGCGGTACCCTGCGCAATCTGCTGCTGGATCTGCACCCGGTCACCTGGATGGCGGACCCCTCCTATCTCCTCGTGTGTCTTGC
>SLNI01000068.1 GCA_007133115.1 Thioalkalivibrio sp.
GATTACGACAAATGCATCGGCTGCAAGTACTGCTCCTGGGCCTGTCCCTATGGCGTGCGCGAAGTCGATGCGCAGCGCAGGGTGATGACCAAGTGCACCCTTTGCGTGGACCGCATCTACGATCAGAGCATCCCGGAATGGGACCGGAAGCCTGCCTGTGTGCGCGCCTGCCCCACCACCGCCCGCCTGTTCGGAGACATCCACGACCCGGACTCCCAGGTCTCTCAGGCGATTCGCGAAAACGGCGGCTACCAGTTAATGCCCGAGTGGGGCACCAAGCCGGCGAACCACTACCTGCCGCGGCGCAAGACCCGGATCACCGTCCGCGAGGATGAGATCGAACGCGCCGACAACCCGCTCAAAATCGACAGTCAGCTGCCCAAGCCGGGGCGCGACGAGCCCTCGCTCGACGATGTCACCAGCTGGTAAACGAGGAAGAACCGCCATGCATCCCGCCTTTTCCGTACTCTTCCTGACGACCCTCATCGGCGCCGGCCAGGGACTGTTCATGGCCCTGTTCTGGGTCGAGACCTACGCGCTGCTGGGCCTTGTGCCCGCGCAGGACCCGGAGTTCTATGCATTGGGCAGCGCGCTGTCCATGGTGCTGCTGGGCCTGGGCCTGTTCGCCTCGTTCTTCCACCTGGGCCGCCCCGAGCGCGCCTGGCGTACGGCCACCAAGTGGCGCACCTCCTGGCTGTCCCGCGAAGTCATCGTACTGCCGGCCTTCATGGGGGCCGTGTTCGTATACGGCCTGGCGCACTGGGTGGGCTTCAACCCCTCGCTCGGAACGCTCCCCGGCAATCAGCCGGTGCCACTGACCATCGTGCTCGGTGTCGCCGGTGTGATTGTGGCGCTGGCACTGTTCGTCAGCACCGCAATGATCTATGCGGCGGTAAAATTCCTGCAAGAGTGGCACTCACCGCTCACCGTGGTGAACTACACCCTGCTGGGCATGGCCTCGGGATTCACCCTGGCCACCGCCCTTGCGGCCTGGGCCGGCAACGGCCTGGTCCCCATGCTCGCCAGCTGGGCGATCATCCTGACCCTGCTCGGACTGGTCACCCGCACCGCCTCACTGATCCGCAACGCCCGTATCAAACCGAAGTCCACGGTACAAACTGCGATCGGCATCAAGCATCCGCGTATCCAGCAGAAAGCGCAGGGCTTCATGGGTGGCTCGTTCAATACACGCGAGTTCTTTCACCACAAGTCCGAGGGTTTCGTGCGGATGGTGAAATGGACGTTCCTGATCGCCACGTTCCTGATTCCGACGGTGCTGCTGGCCGCGGGCGTGATCCTGCCCGCGGAAGCCTTGAATCTCCTCGTCGCGGCGTTCGTGATCCAGTACATCGGTCTGCTCGCCGAGCGGTGGTTCTTTTTCGCACAGGCGAACCACCCGCAGAACCTGTACTACCAGTCAGCCGCCTGATCACGCCCCCTCACCTCGGCCAGCCCCCGCCTGCGGGCGAGGGCTGGGGAAAGGGGCCGAGGCAGGCCTACTCCGCCGGCCAGTATTCCGTCGCGATCCCATCCCCGAGGTCGGCTTCGATCAGTCGCCGGCGCACCTCCATCAGCTTTTCGATCAGCGCCGGCTCAGTTGCCGCGTAGGCCTCGGCATCCGGACGGCGATTGACCACGACGCCGAGCAACTCGGTGATGGCGTTGCCGATCGAGTTCTGACTGATGGTCACGATCAGGCGTCCGTCGTCGTTCCGATAGATCAACTGCTTGAATGCGGGCTGCCAGCGGATGGCGTTCGCGTACTTCGCGTCGGTCATGCAGCGGCCGCGCACCTTCTTCGCGGTCTTCAGGAAGTCGTTGTTGAACAGCAGCACCTCCTCGACGTGTTGAGGAAAATACACCCCCTCGGGCAGCGGCGCGTTGCGCGTGGACACCTGCGAGAAAAACGTCCGGTAGAAGTCGAGGAAACCCTTGAGAATCGCGTCGTACTCCCGCCAGAAGCGCGCATCCTTCAGCGCATCCACGCCACCCTGGATCTCCCAGCTGGGCAGGCCCTGCGGGTAGCCGGTCAGGTTGAGCCGCGCCGCGTCGTCCGCCACCGGCCGGAGAATCCTGAGTTCCAGCGCGCGGGTGAAGAACTCGCGATAAACGTCGCGCATGTAGGCCTGAAACAGGCTGTGCTGGCCGCCATCCGTGAGGTTGGGATTCCCCGGATCAGCAGGCGCGGCCGTGCGCAGATTCTGCATGGGGAAGACCATGAAGTGGTTGTGCAGCATCCGAATACTGGGCACGCCCGGCGCGGTGAGCGGCCAGGTGGCGTCCAGACTCGCCTCGCCCGCCAGCACCAGCGCGTCGGCAGGATCGGGGTACGTCTCCAGCATGTACTCGATGATGATGCCGTTCATCCGGTTCCAGACGTGCCGGACCGGCGCCGGGACCTGTGTGCGACGCACCGGCCGCCCCAGCGGGTCGAGGATCACCTTCGAGGTGTTGTAGATGATGGAGGCGTCGAACTCGTTGCTGTGGCCCAGCGCTTTCCGATACAGGAGCAGATTCTCGGGGTTCACGAGCAGCCCGTTGTTGTGCAAGAGATCGGCAAGATTCTCGGTACTGTTGAAAAACTCGTTCGGCTTCATACCCTCCGGAATTTCCAGGGGAATCGGACGAAACGGCGTGGTGATTTCGCGTGGAACGGCTTCCATGGTCCTGACAGACGCCTCCTTGGTGTCGCGGTCACGCCCGGGTGAAACCCTGCGCGCCCTGAAAGGGTGATCGGGGACGAGCCGCCGGCGCGACGCCTCCCCCTTTTGGAGGAGCCTTCAACCCTTGTGCCGGCTGTCGCAGAACCTGTACTGTACCGCCCCGCAGACTGCGGCCAGTCGGCCGCGGGCCCATAACATACCCATAAAACCCCGAAGGAGCGAAATCATGCGATTGATTCTGTTGGGCGCACCCGGTGCCGGCAAGGGCACCCAGGCGCAGTACATCTGCGAAAAATACGGGATTCCCCAGATCTCCACCGGTGACATGCTGCGCGCCGCCGTGAAAGCGGGAACCCCGCTGGGCGTCGAGGCCAAGAAGGTCATGGATGCCGGCGGCCTGGTGTCGGACGGCATCATCCTGGGCCTGATCGAGGAGCGGCTGCAGCAGCCGGATGCCGCCAACGGCTTCCTGTTCGACGGTTTCCCGCGCACCATCCCCCAGGCCGAAGCGTTGAAGGCCCAGGGCGTGAACCTCGACTTCGTGGTCGAGGTCGATGTGGCGGATGAAGAAATCATCAATCGCATGAGCGGGCGTCGGGTGCATCCCGCCTCCGGCCGGACCTATCACGTGACCTTCAATCCGCCCCGGATCGAGGGCAAGGACGACCTCACCGACGAGCCGCTGATCCAGCGCGACGACGACAACGCAGAAACCGTGCGCAAGCGTCTGGACGTGTATCACAGCC
>SLNI01000181.1 GCA_007133115.1 Thioalkalivibrio sp.
AACTGCAGAATTCCCACCGCGCCCAGGATGAGGTCGTTGTTGGTGAGCGGCCGATAGAGCTGGGTGGCGCCCTCCTCGCAGAGCTCCTGCAGGCCCTTGGCCAGCTGCTTCATTTTCAGCGGATCGCGCAGTTGCGCGCGCCGGAACAGTTCGGGTGCGAAGTTGGGGACGCCGGTGAACGCGAGATCCTCACCCTCCGTGAAGGTATCCCCGATGCGGATGGTGCCGTGGTTGTGGACGCCGATGATGTCACCGGGGTAGGCCGTCTCCACGTGCTCCCGGTCCGAGGCCATGAAGGTCAGCGCGTCGGGGATCTTCACGTCCCGCCCGATGCGCACGTGACGCAGCTTCGCGCCCTTGGCGAACGTCCCGGAACAGATGCGCAGGAAGGCGATACGGTCGCGGTGGTTCGGGTCCATGTTCGCCTGGATCTTGAACACGAAACCGGTGAACGCGGGCTCGGACGGATCCACCGCCCGCGTCTGCGTCGGCCGCGGCAACGGCGCCGGCGCGTATTCGACGAAGTCGTCCAGCAATTCCTGCACGCCGAAGTTGTTGATCGCCGATCCAAAGAAGACCGGGGTGAGCCGCCCCGCCAGATAGGCCTCGCGATCGAAGGCGTGCGAGGCGCCCTGCACCAGTTCCAGCTCCTCGCGCATCTCCTGAGCCTGCGACCCCAGGATCTCGTCCAGGCGCGGGTTGTCGAGCCCCTGGATCACTTCGCCCTGCTGGATCTTGCCGCCGTGGGTCGGTGAATACAGGTGCACCGCATCCCGCGCCAGGTGATAGACGCCCTTGAAGCGCTTGCCCATGCCGATCGGCCAGGTCACCGGCGCGCACTGGATCTTCAGCACGTCCTCGACCTCGTCCAGCAACTCGATCGGCTCGCGACCTTCGCGATCAAGCTTGTTGATGAAGGTCATGATCGGCGTGTCACGCAGCCGGCAGACATCCATCAGCTTGATGGTGCGTTCCTCCACGCCTTTTGCCGCATCGATGACCATGAGTGCCGAGTCCACGGCTGTGAGGGTGCGGTAGGTATCCTCGGAGAAATCCTCGTGCCCCGGCGTGTCGAGAAGATTCACGATTCGGTCCCGGTAGGGAAACTGCATCACCGAGGAAGTGACCGAGATCCCGCGCTGCTTCTCCATCTCCATCCAGTCGGAGGTCGCGTGACGCGCGCTTTTGCGCCCCTTCACCGTGCCGGCCAGCTGGATCGCACCGCCGAACAGCAGCAGTTTCTCGGTGATGGTGGTCTTGCCCGCGTCCGGGTGCGAAATGATCGCGAAGGTGCGACGGCGGGCGGTTTCCTGAATGAAGGACATCGTGCGGACTCGATCGGGAAAAGCGTTCCATTCTACCGATTGAACCGCTGGCGCGCAGGATACGCGGCCCGAAGTGCAGCTCCCTGTTCAGACGCCTGTCCGACCGTATCGGCCCGAAGCGGGTCACGACGACGCATGCGACCTCACTCAGCAGATCACGACCCGGTTCCGGCCCCTATTCTTGGCTTCGTAGAGCGCCTCGTCGAGCCGCTTGAGCAAGCCGTGCGCAGACTCGCCATCCCGGTTGGCCGCGACGGCCAGACTCACGGTGATTCGTCCGGGGCCCGGCATCGGGGTCTCCGCAACGCGCGCCCGAACCGCCTCTGCCAGCGACGCCGCGCCGGCCAGCTCGGTCTCGGGCAGAAGCAACACAAATTCTTCTCCGCCCCAGCGGGCGAAGATATCACTCGTTCGGGTCCTGGCCTGCTGGGATTCGGCAAAGCGCCGCAGGACCTGATCCCCGGTCGGATGACCAAAATGATCATTCACGCTTTTGAAGTGATCGATATCCATCATCACCACCGAGAAGGGTGTGCCAGAACGTTGCGAACGTGCGAATTCCTGCGTCAGGAGTTCCTCGAAGTGATGCCGATTGACCAGCCCTGTCAACGAATCATGGTTTGCCTGATACCGCAAACGGTTTTCCAGGGCCTTCCGGTTCGAGATGTCGATACCCGCCCCCGTCAGGCATTCCTGTCCAGCCAATTCCACGCGGCGCCCTGTGAAATGGTACGGAACGGGAAGCCCTCGCCGGACGTTCAGCTCCGCATCGATTTCGTGGGCGCCCTCGCGGAATACCATTTCGATCGCATCCCGGATTCGCTCCGCATCCGGGTCGCCAAAGAGCGACCACGCCTGGAGTTGCAAAAGCTCTTCTGCGGTGGTTCCGACAACGTGCTCAAGGTTCCGATTCCACCGCAGAAAACGACCCTCGCGGTCCAACAGGTAGAACAGCCCCGGCAAGCTGTCGATAGTGGCTTCACTGAAGTCGCGCTCCTCCCGAAGCTGGTTTTCGAGGTCTTTTCGCTGCCGCAGATCAATCACGGAAGCCAGAACGGCTCGACCCTGAACCGTATCGACAGGTACCAACGTGACCTCGACCGGGATCAGACTGCCGTCCCGCCTTCGAGCGAGGACGTCCAGACCCTCCCGTATCTGCATGGCCTGCGGCCCACCGTCCATGACATGGGCATGACGGCGAGTCCGATGAGCCGAGCGCAATGCTTCCGGAACAAGCAACTCGATAAGCTGCCCGATCAATTCATCCTCGGGGTACCCGAACAGGTCGCATGCGCGGCCGTTCGCCATCAGGATTGAACCCTGTTCATCGACCAGAAACAGGGAATACGGTGTGATGCGACAGAGCGTTCTCAAGCCGCCCGGATCCAGAGCCATCACCCTGTACTTTTCATCATCCCCAGACGATACCCGCCGCATATCCATGGATCGACCCTTCCTTCACGCGGAACCCGGGAGGTTGAACAAGCCCGGTATCCAAGAACCTCCCAATGCAACCGAACACCCTGGGGCGAGACGAACGCCCCTCGGCAGCGATCTCCGGCGGAACGCCCCCAACGACGCACCGCCGCCCCTATGGCTCGACACTCGGGAAATCGTAAACAGCCGGGTTTAGAAAGATTAATTTACCGGACTGCTGCTAAGGTTCCAGCATGAACAGGGCTGCCACCCGACAGGGTGCCCGGGGAATTGCGCGGACTTGAGGGGGAGACGGCTCTGCGAGCCACGAAGGCTTCGTCAGCCAGCCCGTCGCGGGTCAGGAACGTGGCAGGACGGCCGCTTTGGCGGACCGAACCGATTCAATGCACCCGAGCGGATCGTCGCCGTTAGTGGGCCATGCGGAGAGTTCGGTATCAGATCGCTGCGCCAGAAGCGCCGGCGCTGCGTTGGGCAAGTTTGAAATAGGGTGGCTATTCCGGCACTTGCCCGCCTTGCTCAGGCACTTCTGGCTGTGCTCCGTAGTCACCGAACTTCCCGCATGGCCCACTAGCGTTGGAAAGTGGCGGGACTGAATGCCCGAACGCGACCGTCGGCACTGGCGATCTGCGAACGGGTGAGG
>SLNI01000158.1 GCA_007133115.1 Thioalkalivibrio sp.
CCGGATCCCTTCATCAGTGCCAGCATGGCGCAGGACAGTCAGGCTGCGCTGGAGCGTGAACTCGCGGAGCACCGGGCGCACCTGGAGGCCTTGCCGGACACCGCGCCGCTGGTGCACCGTGCGCATGTCTTGCTCGACATCGGCGAGACCCTGATCGGCCTCGAGCGCAAGCCGGAAGCCTGGGTGACCGTGCGACCGCTGCTGGAACCCCTGGTCGAGGCCTCGGAGTGGCAGGAGGCCGTCGAAGCCTGCGACGTGCTCTACCGCGCCGAACAGGACGACTCCATCCGGGCGCTGGGACATGGCGTCTGGCTGGCCGTGACCTATCCGGTCAAGGCGCAGACCACGGTCACTCTGCTCGGGCATATCGTCGATGAGACGCCGGAACAGTCGGACGGGGCCGCGGTAGCGGCGATGGTTGCGCATTACATCGCCAGCCTGCGCACGGAAGAGGGTCGCGAGCGCGACAGCCTGATGTTTCTCACCACACAGATCATCGCCCGCGTGGCGCGCCGGCATCGGGGCATCGAGGACCAGGAAACCCTGGATACCTGGATCGAGATGTACGAGCTGAACAATATTGAGAAGCTCTTCCCGCGCCTCGGGCTGATCCTGGACGCGATCGTCGGCGCATCGTGGTGGTTCGACCGCGATGAACTGCGTGCCCGTCTGCCCGTGAACTGAAACCGAGCGGGGTTGCCGCACGGATCTAGCCACGGAAGACACGGAAGAACACGGAAAAGGTTTTCTGACTATCACGAAACCTCAGCAGCGAGTGCGCCATCGCTCTCCACTCCCGGCGATCGGGTCTCCGATCGCCGCCGTCCCGTCCCCGGCCAACTACACTTGAGTGGGGGCCGGTACGGTTCCATCGTCTGCCTGACGGTGCGTCCTGTCTCCGCGTTCCCCGCCCGAGAGGGCCCTGAATGCTTTCGACATGGAGGAACTGCATGGATACTGTCTGGATTGTGGTGGCCGACGCCGCACGCGCCCGCATTCTGAGTTGCGAGGGACGCGCCTGTCATGGGCTGAAGGAGATCGAGGCGTTTTCCCACAGTGAATCGCGAGCCCAGAACCAGGATCTGGTCTCCGATCGCCAGGGGCGCGGGTGGGCCAGCGCCAGCGGCGACGCGCGCCACGCGATGGACGAACCCACCGATCCAGCCGAGCACGAGCGTGAGCGCTTCGCGCGCATGGTCGCAGAGCGCTTGAAGACGGCGCATAACCAGGGGGTGTTCAAGCACCTGGCGATCATCGCTTCGCCGTCCTTCCTGGGCGTGCTGCGCGAGGTTATGGACCGCCAGGTAGCGCACGTGATCCGTGCGGAAGTGGCGAAGAACGTGGTCAAGGTCGAGGCCCCGGAGGCGCTTCGGGCCTACCTCCCTGATTTTCTGTTTTGAGCGCGCGCGCGCCGGGCGCGACGCCTTTCCCGGCGATGTCGGTTTTTTGTACTCGGGTGCGGGAGCACCATTGCCATGGCAAGGAGGAACGAGATGGCTGAAAACATGAATGAAGTCATGAACCCTGCGACGGTTCGGCACGATCCGGACTTTCCGCACGCACCGGCCGACTGGGTGCGTGAAGATGCCGAGCGAGTCGCGGCCGAGGAGGGCCTGGAACTGGGCGAAGCGCAGTGGGAACTGGTGCGGGCTCTTCAGGAGTTCTACCACCGTCACGAGGATTCCGGCCCGATCAATCTGCGGGAACTGCACGACGCGCTGGACGAGCGCTTCCACGCCCGTGGCGGCCGCAAGTACCTGTTCGAACTGATGCCTGGCGGGCCGGTCGCGCAGGGCGCCCGGCTGGCGGGTGTCAAGGCACCCCCCGAGGTGGCGAGCGCGGGCTTCGGCAGCGTTTCCTGACCCGACCCACGGCCGGTCGATCCCGCGCCCCTCTGGGGCGGGGGATCAGGCCGTGACGTACCGTTGGTTTTTCGGCGGAGCGAAGGTCAGTTCGGTGGGCCGGGCGGCGATGGGTCGCGGCTGCGGGTGATGAAGTACACGCCCAGTGCGGCCAGTATCATCCAGAAAAAAAGCGCCGCGATGCCGAACTGTTCCCAGAGCGTGCCGAAGAAGAACAGCATCAGGGCGGCGGCCGCGAGAATCACGTTGCCGAGGATGAAATAGATCTGCGGGCCTTCGTCCTGCGGTTGCATCGGTCTGCCTCTTCGTTCTGGAAATCCGAAAAGCTTAGCAGCCCGGGCCGGGCAGTGGGCGGACCCAGGGGCCCTGCGGCGTGTCGATGCGGGCCAGCGCCTGTCCGAACAGGCGCTCCAGCGCCGGCACGTGGAACACCGCGTCCGTTTCGCCCCAGCACAGTCCGCCGTCGGCATACAGCAACACAAGGTGGGTGCAATAGCTTGCGGCCAGGTTCAGGTCGTGCAGCGCCATGATGGCCGCCTTGCCGCGTTCCAGCGTTTCCCTGCGGATCCTCCCCAGGACCGCCACCTGGTGATGCAGGTCGAGATGATTGGTCGGCTCGTCGAGCAGCCACAGCGGCGGATCCTGAGTCAGCAGGGTGGCGATCGCGAGCCGCTGGCGCTCGCCCCCGGAGAGCGTCTGTACCTCGCGCTGCGCCAGGTCGTCCAGATCCATGGCGGCCAGTGCCCGCCGCGCCAGTTCGTGATCGTGGGCACTTTCGATATCCCACGAGCGCAGAAACGGATGCCGTCCGATCAGGGCGGTCTCCAGCACGGTCGAGGGAAAGCCATCGTGGTGATCCTGAAACACCAGGCCCAGCCGCTGGGCGACCCGGCGCCGGGGCAGTTCGTGCAGGGTCCGCCCGTCGATCAGGATCCGCCCCTCAGCGGCGGGACGCAGGCCCGCCAGCGTATGCAGCAGGGTGGTCTTGCCCGCGCCGTTCGGCCCCAGCAATCCCCAGCACTCGCCGGGCCGGATGTCGCAGTCCAGCGCCATGCCCGGCTCGCGGCCCGGGATCGCGAGCACCAGGCTCTCGATGGTCAGGAGCGGGTTCACGTGCGGCTCCGGTAGAGCAGGAACAGGAACAGCGGCACGCCCAGCAGCGCGGTGATCACGCCAACCGGGAGCTGTTGCGGCGCGATCACGGTGCGCGCCACGGTATCCGCCAGTGTGAGCAGGATGCCGCCGGCCAGCGCCGCCGCCGGAATCAGCAGGCGCTGATCGTTGCCAATCACCAGGCGGAGCATGTGCGGCACGATCAGTCCGACGAAGCCGACCGTCCCGGCCGTGGTCACGGCCGCGGCGGTCACCAGCGCAGCGAGCAGGTACACCGCCCATTCCAGCCGGTACACCGATACGCCCAGCACCGCGGCCTGCATCGGGCCGCGCGCGAGCACGTTCAGGCTGCGACCCAGCGGCAGGGCGAGCAACACCACCACGAGGAGCGTCAGCCAGGGCA
>SLNI01000177.1 GCA_007133115.1 Thioalkalivibrio sp.
TGGAATCGCCCACATCTTGCCCCCGGGTGAACGGATCGTTTGGCTTCGGCGCTCCGGGAGAGAATGCACCCCGACCGGCACCGCGGGAACGCCCCCGGCACGCCCTGGAGAGGCTGTTCACGACCCGGCCGACGTGATTGGAAAGCGGCCGGATTCCATGCCTCTCGAACAGCACCTTACTCTCATTTCGCGAGGCCCTGCGGGGCGGTCGAACCTTGAGGTTCGAACCCCGCCGGCCCTCCTTCGTGACGCGCCCTGCAAAAAACTCACGCCACGATCCTGTATGGCTGGGCCGGCAGGATTACGGCGCTGCGCGCCGCCCTCCGGGCCGTCGCCTCACGGCGACGTTCTGCCCCTGCGGGGCAGTCGAACCTTGAGGTTCGAACCCCGCCGGCCCTCCTTCGTGACGCGCCCTGCAAAAAACTCACGCCACGATCCTGTATGGCTGGGCCGGCAGGATTCGAACCTGCGAATGCCGGGATCAAAACCCGGTGCCTTACCGCTTGGCGACGGCCCAATTTACAACGTGCCGGCCTCAGCCCCAGGCTGAATCCAGGCACTCAACGGGGAACGGTTGCGCAACCTGGACACCCAGCTCCGCCAGGGTCGAGGCTGCGAGACCTGGGCCTCCCGCGCCGACGCTTCGTCGCGGAACAACCCGAACAGACACCCCCCCGTTCCACTCAGCCGGGCTTCCGCGCCCAGCCGATGCAACCAACCCAGCGCCTCATCCACCGGCGGATGCCGATCGCGGACCATGGATTCGAACACATTTCGGTGCGCCGCGTATCCCGAGTGCGCGATTTTCTCGGGGGGGCAGTCCCTTGTCAATTCACCCGCCTGAAACATGGCCCCCGTAGACACCGTTACGCCGGGGTCGATCAGCAGGATCCAGGGCGTGTCCGGCAGCACCGGCACCAGTCGTTCCCCCACGCCTTCTGCCCATGCGGCACGTCCGTGGACGAATATCGGCACGTCAGCGCCCAGTCGCAAACCCAGCGCCGCCAGACCGGACGCATCCAACCCCAGGCCGAAGAGATGGTTCAGGGCCACCAGCGTCGTCGCCGCATCGGAGCTCCCTCCCCCAAGCCCGCCCCCTACCGGGATCCGCTTGTTCAGCTCGACCGATACCCCGAAGGGCACGGGAGAGACGCTGGCCAGCAAGCGCGCCGCGCGCAGACAGAGGTTGTCCGCCTCCGCAACGGGCATATCGGCAGACAGCTCGAAGTGTCCAGGAGGCCGTGGCCGGAAAACCAGGTCATCCTGCAGATCCACGAACTGAAAAACGGTCTGCAGTTCATGGTATCCGTCCGCACGGCGCCCCGTGATGTGCAGGAACCGGTTGATCTTGGCGGGCGCGGGAAAAACCGTGCTGAACGAACGGCTCACAGCACCTCGCCGGATAGCGCCAATTGCCAGCGCTGGATGGAAAGACGCAAGAATATCTCCCCACGCCTGAGTTCGACGGACATCGGCATCGCGATCCCGCCCGCATCCTCGAACGGTCCGTACCCGATCTCCCACCCGTCCTGAATGAGACCGGCGGGCCCCCCGCGCGCATCCGCGCGCGGATCGTAGCCCGCCCCGGGTCTGGGCAGACCCCGTACCCAGTACTCGAGGCCACGCACGGGAAGATTGCGGCCTGCGATCTGCGCCAGGAGGGTATCGGGATCCTCGGCTTCGTAACGCTCACCATCCCGCGTGATCAGCACCGCAGTTTCCTGACCCAGCAGCAAACGGCCACCTCCCCGGCCCATGGCGCCCGAAAGATCGATGACCTGCCCATCGGCACGACTGCGCCAGCTCAATTGTCCCGTCCAACTCTCGGCCGGCAGATCCAGCAACAGGCGCCCGGAGAAACGCCATTCCGCAACCCCGGCGAACTGCCGCTCGCGTTCGAGAAATGCCTTGCTCGCAAGCACATCCTCCCGCTCCAGCGGGGGCGCCGTCGCACAGGAGGCGACAAGTCCGGTCGCAACCAGCGCAAAAACCCAAAGGAGAGAACGGTGGCGCAACCACGGACGCCCGGGGTGCTGGATCGGGATCGGCATGGCCGTGATCACCGTGATCCAGATCCGCTCATGGTCCGCTCAGTCGACCAGCTGGCGGCGCACGCGCAGCAGGCGCTCATGGTCCGGCTCTCGCTGCAGGGCTTCATCGAGAATGGCCATGGACTCTTCCCGCTCGCCAACCTCCCAGAGGACGACGGCAAGGTTGCTCGCAATTTCACCATCAGGGAAAAGCGCATAGGCCTCGCGAAGTTTCACCAAGGCCTCATCGAGACGTCCGAGCCGGTAGAGAACCCAGCCGTAGCTGTCCGTGATTGCAGCATCGTCGGGACGCTGCTCGTAGGCCCGGACGATGAGATCATGGGCTTCTTCGTAACGTTCGGTCCGGTCGGCAAGAGTATAACCGAGGGCATTGAGTGCGGAAACGTTATCCGGATCCTGCCCCAGGATGCTGCGGAAATCTGCCTCGGCGGCCGGAATGTCATCCGCACGCTCGTGAACCAGCCCCCGTGCATACAGCAGGTCCAACGATCCCGGAAACTGAATCAGCCCCCGCGACAGCCGCAACAGGGCCGGGTTCAGCTGTCCCAGCTCACGCAGTACGTTGGCTTCCGCAAGATAGGCGCGCAGCGCGGTTTCCTCGTCCGGGTCGTTCTGCATCCGGGCGTACAGCGGGCGCGCCGCGTCCATTCCCTCGATCTGCGCGGTGAGACGCGCCTGCCGCAGCCGTGCATCCCTGTAATGCTCGCCCGGGCCGACCGCAGCATAGGAACGGCTGGCCGCCTGCAGATCTCCGGCCTGCTCGTGGAGCCGGCCGAGGTAATACCAGGCGTCGTCCGAACGCTGCCCGGTCTCCAGCAGGCGACCGAGGTATTCCCGTGCCAATTCGTAATGCCCTGCCTCAAGACTCAGCAGAGCGGTCGTCAGGAGAAGTTCGACATCCTCCGGCGCGAGCTGCAGAAGCCGGTCGAACTCCGGCCGCACCCGGTCAAAGTCCCCGAGATCGATCAAAGCACGCGCATAGGCCAGGCGCACATCACGCCGCTCAGGATGCGCATCCACCGCGGCGGCGAGCGCTTCGAGCGCGGCGGTCGGGTCATCGAGCTCCGCGGCAGCCCGAGCGAGGATCAACCGAAGCGCGACGGCATCGGGAAAGCGCTGCAGCCCGGCCCGGGCGATCGCGTAGGCTTGGTCGAAGGCTTCGAAACGAACGGCCAGTTCCGCGTGGGCCTGCCAGCCGGCACTCTCGCCGGCATTGCTCTCGACCAGCCGCTGCAGAGTCTCGAGCGCGGCGTCCCGATTCTCGGACTGGGCCAGCAGTGAGGCAGCGAGCCGGAATCCCTCTTCGGCCCCCAATTCGTCCA
>SLNI01000282.1 GCA_007133115.1 Thioalkalivibrio sp.
CGGATCAACCCGCAGCGCGACTTCACCGAACTGACCGGAACCGCCGCTCTGCTTCTTGTGTCGGTAGCGACCCTCGGCGCCGCGAGTCACCGTTTCACGGTAGGGCACGGCCGGCTTGGAGGTATCCAGATGCAGGTTCCAGCGGCTTCCAAGCTCGTCCAGCAAAACCTTGAGGTGCTGCTCGCCGAGGCCGCGCACGACGGTCTGCCGGGTCTGGGGCTCGAAGCCGACTTCGAGGCAGGGGTCCTCATCGAACATGCGCGCGAGCGCCTCTGAGAGCTTCTGTTCGTCCCCGTGCTTGCGCGCCACCATCGCCAGTCCGTAAACCGGCTTGGGAAAGGGCGGCGGCACGAGGTGAAAGTAATCCTCGTCGTGGGAGTCGTGCAGCACGGCGTCGCGGTGGAGTTCATCGACGCGCGCGACCGCGCAGATGTCGCCGGGCACACCGCGCGCCGTCTCGTTCTGCTGGCGCCCCTGCATCCGGAACAGGTGCGTCACCTTGAACGGCTTGCGGGCGTCGCCGATCAACAGCTGGGTATTCGGGGTGACCGTGCCCTGGTGGATGCGAAAAAGCGCGATGCGTCCGCGGAAGGGGTCGTTCTGAACCTGGAACACGTGGGCGATGACGTGTTGGTCGGGGTCCGGTTCAACCGTCACCGGCTGTGCCTTCGAACCTTCACCTTTCACGAAGTGCGGGGGATTGCCCTCCGTCGGGTCAGGCATCAGCCGTCCGAGGATGTCGAGCAGTTCGCGGATGCCGGCACCGGTGCGCGCAGAGACGAAACAGACCGGGATCAAATGGCCCTCTCGCAGGGCCACCTCGAACGGGTCGTGCAGTTGTTCGGGACTCAGCGACTGGCCCTGCTCGAGATATTGTTCCATCAACGCCTCGTCGAGCTCGACCACCTGGTCGACGATGGCATCGTGAGCGCTCGCGACACTGGAGAACGCGGTGGGAACCCCGGTGTCCGGTTCGAAGAAACAGTCCACGACCTGGCCGCCATCCGGGGTGGGCAGGTTGATGGGCAGACACTCCGGTCCGAAGCTGTCGGTGATGGATTGCATCAGCGCCGTCAGGTCCGGGGACTCGGCATCGATGCGATTGACCACGATCATGCGGCACTTGTCGGCCGCGGCCTCCATCGCCCGGCGGGTAACGGCCTCGATCCCGGCATTGGCATTGATCACCACCGCAGCCGTTTCCACCGCCGGCAGCGAGAGCAGGGCGCGGCCGGTGAGGTCCGGGAGCCCCGGGGTGTCGAGCAGGTTGATCCAATGGCCGGCCCATTCCAGATGCGCGGGCGTCGTGTTGAGCGAGTGTCCCATGGACTTTTCGAGCGGGTCCTGGTCGCTCAGCGTGTCGCCTCGCTCGACCTGTCCCGGATTCTTGATTTCGCCGGCGGCCGCGAGCAGGGCCTCGAGCAGGGTGGTCTTGCCGGAGCCGGCATGGCCGAGCAGGGCAACGTTACGGATGTCCTTTACCGAAGAGGGTGTCATCAGATGGGTCCGAATGTGTAGTTGGATTTGAGCGGATGGCCGGGGATTTCACATCGTGCATACGACAGGGGCTCCCGCGCTCCACAGCTGAACGCAAGCCGTCAGAGATAGCCGTCGAGTCGCAGATAGCCGATGAGGAACAGCATCGAGAGTACGCCGGCAATGATGTACAGCGTGTTCGAAAGTTTACGGTTGCCGGGGCGGCTGAAATAGGCGGCCCAGAGTGCCAGAATGATCAGAACGACAAAGAAGAACAGAAAGCGCATGGGGTTCAGGCTCCCTCGGGCACGGGGTAGGGCAATGGAATCAGGTGGGCGACCGGCCCGTTCACGGCGCCCCAGCGCAAGGGTGAATTCGCTGCCGAGGTCTGCAGCACGGCATTGGCGGCCCAGAGTGCGTCGGGGTGCAGGGTTGCATCGACGATCTCTCCATCAGGCTGGCCGGCATCGCCGCCTTCCCGAAAGATCGGGGTGCCTGGAAGAGGGCGTTCCTGTCCCTCGATGGCGAGCCGGAACATGCGGCGTTTCAATTTGCCGAGGTAGTGCATGCGCGCGACCACCTCCTGTCCCGGGTAACAGCCCTTGTTGAAACTGATGCCGTTCAGTGCGTGCAGGTTGACCATCTGTGGAACGAAGGCTTCGCTGGTCTCGGGATAGATCACCGGCACCCCGGCGATGATGTCCAGCAAACGCCAACCCTCGGGCCCTACCGGAGCGCAGTGGACGTTGAAATCGTTCCACAGCGGGATGCAGGCATCGATCTCGCCGAAAATCTCGAAACGCGGGTGGGTCATCGTGGGTACGCGCACCACCGATACGCCCCCGTGGGACATCACGTCGTTCACGGCCTCCGGGTAGCTCCCCAGCGCATCCGTCAGGTGCCGCTTGGCGTTGGGTCCGGACACCCCGAACCGGATGCGCGAATCCTCGGCGTTCTCGATCATCACCTGGGCGCGCAGGACGAACATGCTCAGGCGCTTGCGCACGACCTCCGCGCGTTCGGCGGTCATGTCCAGCAGGTAGGCGTCCCGGTCCATCAGTACCCTGAAGACGGCGTAGGCGCGTCCTTTCGGGTTGGCGTAGCTGGAGAGCTGCGACTGCGTCGCCGAGACATCGCGCACGTCGTTGCCCAGCTGTCCCTGGAGAAAGGATTGCGCGTCGTTTCCCCGGATCTCCAGCAATCCGCGGTGCGAAAGATCGCAGATGACGTCGCCGTTGACCGCCATGCTGCGTTCCCGCTCATCGTTTCCATAGTCCCGCAGATGGTCGCCCTCGAACTCGGCGCCGTGGTCGATCAGGTGCTTCTTCCAGTCTTCGCGCATCACGTGCTCCCCTGCGGAGTGACTATACTGTGGAACCAGTTCGGCCCAATAGTAGACGAACCTTTCAGCGGGTGTCAGATGGCCTCGGAACACCCAGGATGATCAGGAGGAATGCATGACCAGCGAGGTCCGCCCCGTCTTTCTCGACCTGCGCAGGATCCGCCTGCCCATCAATGCGCTGGTATCGATTCTGCATCGCGTAACGGGCGTTCTGTTGATCGTTTCGATCCCCCTGGTGCTGTGGTTGTTCGGGTTGTCCCTGTCCGGGCCGGACGGCTATTCGGAAGCCAGCGCCGCACTTGGACACCCGCTGGGACGGGTGCTGCTGCTGGGCTGGTTCTGGCTGCTGATGCACCACTTCTTCGTGGGCATCCGCTTCCTGCTGCTCGAGGTCGGAATCGGCGAAACGCGCCAGGGCTCGAGGGATACGGCGTGGGCGAGCCTGGCGGCGGGCGTGGTTTCCGCCGTGCTGCTCTGGGTGCTGTTCCTGTGAGTCTCCTGAGCGGACAGCGCGCATGGCTGCTGCAACGGGTGACCGCGGTCTA
>SLNI01000066.1 GCA_007133115.1 Thioalkalivibrio sp.
CGGCCATGCTCACGGGCTCGATCGGGATGCTGCCGTCCGCTTCGCTGAACGCGGAACGGGCGGGTCTCTATGAGCCCATTCATGGGTCGGCGCCGGATATTGCCGGCCAGGACAAGGCCAATCCGATCGCCACGGTACTGTCGGTCGCGATGCTGCTTCGACACAGCCTCGGACAGGAAGCGGCAGCGCGCCGGATCGAGTCCGCCGTAGGTCGGGTGCTGGATCAGGGATTGCGCACAGCGGATATTTTTTCGGAAGGGTGCACGCTGGTGGGGACCGCGGCCATGGGGGATGCGCTGGTCGCGGCTTTGAGTGCGGATAACGGTTGATTCTGGGAAGAAGAGAACATGAGTGACAGGAAATTCGATGTGGCTGTCGTAGGCGCCACGGGTGCGGTCGGGGAAACGATGCTTTCCATTCTCGCCGAGCGCGGCTTCCCGGTCGGGAAGGTCCATGCGCTGGCGAGTGAGCGGTCGGCGGGCAAGGCCGTCTCGTTCGGACGGCGCGAACTGATCGTCGAGGATCTCGCCGAGTTTGATTTCGGCAAGGTCCAGATCGGGTTGTTTTCGCCGGGCGCTTCGGTGTCCGCCGAGTATGCGCCCCGGGCGGCTGCGGCCGGCTGTGTCGTCATCGACAACACCTCCCAGTTCCGCTATGACGACGACATCCCTCTGGTGATCCCGGAAGTGAATCCGGGTGCAGTGGCTCAGTACACGAATCGCGGGATCATCGCCAACCCGAATTGCTCCACCATCCAGATGCTCGTCGCGCTGAAACCGATCCAGGATGCCGTCGGTATCGAGCGGATCAACGTCGCGACCTATCAGGCGGTGTCAGGGACTGGCAAGGACGCGATCGAGGAGCTGGCCCATCAGACTGCGGCGATGCTCAACGGCAAGCCCGTCGAGTGCAAGGTGTACCCGAAGCAGATCGCCTTCAACGTGCTTCCCCACATCGACGTTTTCATGGAAAACGGCTATACCAAGGAAGAGATGAAGATGGTGTGGGAAACCCGCAAGATCCTGGAAGACGACTCGATCATGGTCAATCCCACGACGGTTCGTGTTCCGGTGTTCTATGGGCACTCCGAAGCGGTGCATATTGAAACGCGTGAGAAGATCACTGCGGAAGCTGCGCGGCAACTGCTGGCTCAGGCTCCAGGAGTCGAAGTTCTGGACACCCGGAGCCCCGGTGGTTACCCCACGGCGGTGACCGAGTCCAGTGGCCGAGACAGCGTTTTCGTCGGGCGCATCCGGGAGGATATCTCGCATCCAAGGGGGCTCAACATGTGGGTGGTTTCCGACAATGTCCGGAAAGGGGCGGCGCTGAATACCATTCAGATCGCCGAGCTGTTGATTCGCGACTATCTGTGAGACCCGGACAGAGTGAACTTGTTTACGAGTTGGCACGGCTCTCTGATAACCTTGTGAAATTGGAAGTCGGGGATGCTGGGATGTCATTTGCACCGTTCGGGATGAAACGGGTTTACGGGAAGGAGAAGGCACGTGCGTAGATTCATGGTTGCCTTGGGGCTGTTCTGGGTCGCCTTGCCGGGCTTGGCAAGTGTCAGTATGGGCGAGATCGAGGTACGTTCATTCCTGAATCAGCCGCTGGATGCCGAGATCGCGGTCGCTGGGTCCAGTGTGGGAGACCCCGCGTTGACCATACGGGTGGCCCCGGAAGAGGACTACCGCCGGGTGGGTCTCACGCGGGGGGCGGTACCGCCGGATCTCGTGATCATGATCGAAGGCACGGGTGACAGCCGCGTGGCCCGTCTTTCCACGCAGAGGCCCGTGCGCGAGCCCTACATCGGGTTGTTACTGGAAGCAAGTTGGTCCGGTGGCCGTACCCTGCGGGAGTACACTCTTCTGCTCGATCCCCCGGTCGCGTTCGCACCCACGCGCAGCGCCCCGCCCGTCCTCTCCGCCACGCCGCCGCCCGACGCCGTCCGGGCCGCGCCCCCCGTTGTGGCGACGGTTCCCGCAGACCGTCCGCGAACGGGCGCCTACCGTGTCAACCAAGGGGACACCCTGTTCGGCATCGTGCGGGGAATGGGCTATGCCGGGGTCACCGATCAGCAGGTCATGCTGGCGATCCTGGAAGCGAATCCGGATGGATTCATCGGGCAGAACATCAACCGGATGCGAGCCGACGTGACCCTGACTTTGCCCACCGAGGCCGAGGTGGCACAGCGCAGCCCCGTGGTGGCCCGGCAGGAGGTGCAACGCCAGACCGAGATCTGGCGAGCACAGGCCTCACCACCGCCGGTGCCGCCGCCCACCGTGGCCGCAGCGCCCCCCGAATCACCCGAAGCACCGCCCCCTCCCCAAGAAATTCCGCCCGAACCCTCCGCCGAACCCGCAACCCCCTCCGAAGAATCGCCGACCGCAACGGAGCCGGTTGCCGAGCGCGAGCCCGAGGTTCCCGCCGCTGGACCCGAGGACATCGACGCGGTTGCAGATCCGTTGGCAGAAACGGGTCTTGTGGAGTCTCTGGAAGGTTACGAAGGGGTCCCGGGGGATCGGCTTGAAATCCTGGCGGAGAGCGCTTTGGATCCGGGTGCCGTACCTGCGGCAGCCAGTCCGCAAATTCTGGAAGAGGCCCTGCTCTCGCAGCAGGCGGCCACGGAAGCGTTGCGGGACGAGCTGGTCAGTCTGCGTACCGAATTGGCCGAGCGCGATCAGCTGTTGAGTGTGGTCAGCACGGAACTCGCCCGGCTGGAGGCGCGCATGCGGGATTTGCAGGGCCAAACGCCTGCGACCGGCGGCGTATCGTTCGAGGGGCAGCCGCTGCACCAGCGCATTCTGGCCGACCCTCTGCTGCTGATCATGGCGGGGACCCTGCTCCTGCTGCTGCTCCTGTTGCTGCTCGCTCTTTTCCGCCGGCCGCGCGAGCGGGAGGTCGTTGAAGCACAGGCCAACGTGCTCGGCACGGCGGGTGGAGGTGACTCGGGCGCCGAGGACGCCAGGCAGGTCCCACCGGGCAAGTCCCGTTCGGGCGTGCTTGCGGGCGGAGCGTTGACCGGGGCTGCGATGTCCGGCGCCTGGGCTCGGCGGACAGAACCAGCGGAACAGACGGCTCCTGCCTCCGGGGATCTGGATGCCGATGAAGGTGAAGTCTCGGTCTCCGTGGGCGGGGGCGGCGAGGAGGATGTCTTCGCCGATGTGGATTTGTATCTTGCCTACGGAATGAATGATCAGGCGATCAGCGTTCTGGAGCACGCCATCCATCAGGGGCACGACAGCCTCGGGTATCGCGTGCGGTTGCTGGAAGCGCATGGGGCCAATGACGACGCCGACACGGTTCGGCAGCAGGCCGAAGCCCTTCGGGCTGAACTCGGTCCGGAAGA
>SLNI01000071.1 GCA_007133115.1 Thioalkalivibrio sp.
CCCATGGCCGGAATCACCAGCAGCCACGGATAGCGGGCATCCCGGAAAAGCCGAACGAGACACCCATCCCGCGTTCCCACCGGCACACTGTCGGCCTTCAACCGTTCATCCAAACCAAACACGGTACCCCCCTGCAGAACGATGGCTTTCAGGTGCAAGAATACCCACCAGGCGCCATCCTCGTGACCCTCGCGGGTTACGACCCCGACGGGAGGACCCGAATGGACGGAGCCCTGATCATCCACATCGACCGCAAGACGCGATACCCTGCCCCCGGATCGTGACCCCCATGCCGCCGGACATTCCCGTCATGCCCGAACTGCGCGTTCTCTGCAGCCGTTTTCCACGCCCCGGGCGCCTGGAGCAGATCCTGCTACGCGCCGAGAAGCGCGGGGATGTCAAAGCCGTGAGCGAGACCGTCGCCATCGCCGGTCAGGGACTTCGCGGGGATCACCTGGCAGCCGCGAAGGCGCGCCAGAACCACTCCGGCAAACGCCAGATCACGCTGATCCAGGCCGAGCACCTGCCAGTGATCGCGGCGCTCGCCGGTCAGGAGAACGTGGACCCGGCCGCGCTCCGGCGCAACCTGCTGATCTCCGGACTCAACCTGCTCGCGGCACGGTCACTGTTTGCTGACTACCCGCTCGTTCTCCGCATCGGTGATGATGTCCAGCTTGAGATCACGGGTCCGTGCGAACCCTGCTCGCGCATGGAGACCACACTCGGGCCCGGCGGCTACAACGCGATGCGCGGCCACGGAGGCGTGACCGCACGGGTGCTCACTAGCGGCCCCCTTCGCATTGGTGACATGGTCACCGTCCTCCCCCGCAGCCCTGCGTAGCGAGCGCTTGGGCTGGAGGGAAGCCGAGACCGCTCCGCGGTCGCTCAGGATCCTTCGAGGACACTTCCAAGCAGCGTCTCGAAGGCCGGCTCGGCACGTTCCACGGCCCGCTCCAGGCTTGGATGCGGCTGCAGCGTGGTCGGGTGTGGATGAGACCGAAATCGAGCGGGTCATCGGAATCGCGTTCGAGGCAGGCTCGCGCCAACTCGGCGGGAATCCCGATGAAACGCAGCTGCGCGGGTTCCGGCACAGCGCACCAGGGCGCCACATCCGGGGCAACGGCCACGAAATCCATCGGCCGGGTTTGTCCGGAGAAGCGCCCGGCACCGAGATTGCAGGTATAGCGGAACGGGCGGCCGACGGATTGGCTGAGCACGAGATCGCTCACCGCCGGGGTCTCGAAACTTCCGGGGGGCTGCGAGCTCTCCAGCATCGCGATCGGCCCGTCGACGGCCTCACGTGCCTCCCGCAGACGCGGCACTCGGGGCCCGCGGACGTAGGACCTCAGAATGTTGGAATGTCGCTGCGACATCGTCATCACTCCGTAGGACGTATATAGGGCATCTGGTTCGAGGCGTCGAGGAACCCCCGCGGGGTGGAACCGGGCGGACCCCTCTGTGCGCGTTGCGTACAATAGCGGTCAGGGCTCACATTCCAGCATGGCGTACCGCGAAGGCTTGAACAGTGACGCCTGACCCGATCCGCTCCACCCACGGCCCTGGCCTGCACGACCCGCCGCTGGTGGGTGCGCGGATCATGATCGGCGCCCGGATCGCCTGGGGCGTGTACTCGACACGCGGCAAGGGCGCGGGGGATCCGATCCGTGTCACCGCCGGAAACTTCCTGCTGACCCTCCCGATGGCCGCCGTGCTCGGCGGCATCGGACCGGTGATTCTGGAACGCCAGCGGCGGCGCCACTGAGCCCGGATTCCGGGGTTGGGGGTGCCATCGCCGACTCGATCACGGCCCTGCCCTCCGCTGCCAACGGCACTTTTTGACATGCCTGAGAAAATCACTCCCCATGGATCCGATTCCGAAGGACTTGCCACGACGGCGTGAGAACGTATGACATGAGCACTCTTCCCGACGAACGACTCCGGGTACATTTCTTCCCGTCGCTCCAGGGCTGGCGTTCCAGGGCGGCCGACGTGCCCTGTCTCTGGTTCGACGACGAGGACGACGCGAGGCTGTGCGTGCGCACGCATGACCTGGAGCGTCACCAGCTCGCCGTCCTGATCCGCGGGGAGGAGGTCATCGGCTTCTTCATTCGGCCACCCGACGACCCGACCCTGATGCGCCAGGAACGGGTCGAGATCCCGACCCCACCTCGTCCGGACCACTGAGCCCAACGACAGGCACACGGATGTCCAGAACGCCTTTCTTCGGCCCATTGCCAGCCCTCACCGATGACATTGGCCAACCGGTGCGGCCAACGTTCGCGCGGACCGCTGCCGGGCTCGGCATCGGCATCGTCGGCGGGGCCCTGTTCGCATGGGCAGGGGCTCCGCTCGCGTGGATGCTGGGCGCGCTGATCAGCGTCACCGCCGCCAGTCTGGCCGGCGCCCGCGTGGCGATCCCGTCGCCGCTGCGCACGGTGATGGTCGCGGTGCTCGGCGTGATGCTGGGCTCCGCATTCACGCCCGAGATCGCCGGTCACATCCCCGCCTGGAGCGGTGCGGTGCTGGTGCTGCTCGGTTTTCTGGTGGTGACCATGGCGCTGGCGGTGGCGTTCTTTCGCTTCGGCGTGGGGATGGATCGGGCCACCGCCTACTTTTCCGGGGCGCCGGGCGGCATCACCGAGATGGCGCTGGCGGGCGAGAGTCACGGCGCCGACAGCCGTGTCATCACCCTGATGCACGCCACCCGGATTCTCGTCATCGTCGCCGTGATCCCGTTCTATTTCCGCGTGGTCGGCGGCATCGATGTCCCCACCCTGCCGCCCGACGCGGCCAGCCTGCTCGACACACCCGTGTTCGACGGGGTCCTGATGGCTGGCTGCGCGGTGCTCGGCTACCCGCTCGCGCGGCTCCTGCGGTTGCCGGCCGCGGCGCTGATCGGCCCGATGCTGCTCAGCGCCGGCGTGCACATGGCCGGCTGGACCGCCGCCTCGCCCCCGTTCGAGCTGCTGGCCGCCGCCCAGGTGGTGGTCGGAGCGGCACTCGGAGCGCGCTTCGCCGGCGTGACGCTGCGCCGCGTCTGGCCGTACCTGCTGATCGGCGCGGCCTCCGCCGTGATCATGATGGCCGTATCCTGGCTGGCCGCGATCCTGTTCGCGGAACGGGTCGGTGTCGATCCCATGGGACTGCTGCTGGCCCTGGTACCCGGCGGGCTCGTGGAAATGGGCCTGATCGCCCTGTCACTCGGCATCGATACCGCCATGGTCTCGACCCTGCACGTACTGCGCATCGCCCTGATCATGCTCGCCGCCCCGCTCGCCTTCATCCTCCTGGACCGCCACCTCCTCCGCCACCGCCCCCCCAACCGCCCCTAAACCGGGGTCAGACCC
>SLNI01000097.1 GCA_007133115.1 Thioalkalivibrio sp.
GAGGTCGAGCGCCGCGGACAGCATCAGGGCGTGATCATCGAGGTATGCGCGCGGTGGCGGCGTATCCGAACCTTCGCGAAAGCTCGCGTATAGCCGCCCCTCGTGCCAGAGCCGGCGCACGATCGCGCGCATCGCATCTTCGGCCCGGTCGAGCCACTCCGGCCTGTCCAACGCCTCCGCAGCCTGCACCAGCCCGGAAATCATCAGTGCGTTCCAGGAGGTCAGGACCTTCTCGTCGCGATGCGGCCAAACCCTCCGGGCGCGTGCCTGCAGCAGCTTCTCGCGCGCGGTCTTGAGGCGTTCCTCGGCGACCTCCGGCGGGACGCCAAGCGATTGCGCCAGCTCCGCCGGTTCCTGTACCCGGTTCAGGTGCCACCGCCCTTCGAAATTGGCCGCGGCGTCGAGGCCCCAGACCCGGCGCGCGACGGCCCACTCCCCGGTGTCGAGCAGCCGCTCGACCTCTTCCGGAGTCCAGACGTAGAAACGGCCCTCCTCCCCCTCGGAATCCGCATCCAGGCTGGAATGGAAAGCACCCGAGGCGTCGGTCATTTCGCGCTGCAGCCAGCCCACCGTCTGTTCGACGACATCCCGCGCATGGGCATCGCCGGCAGCGGCCCGCCGCGCATAGAGGCCCAGCAAGGGTCCGTTGTCATACAGCATCTTCTCGAAGTGCGGGATCACCCAGCCGGCATCCGTCGAATAGCGGCAGAAGCCACCGCCGATCTGGTCGTAGATGCCCCCGCGGGCCATGGCCCGCAGCGTCTGTTCCAGCATCGCTTCGGACTGCGGATCCCGCCGCCGCGAACCGTGCCAGGCCAGCCATTCCAGCGTCGCGGGGTGAGGGAACTTGGGGGCGGCGCCAAATCCCCCCAGGCGCGCGTCGAAGTTCTGTCGCAGTTCGGCCTGCGCACGGTCGATGACCTCGGGGCCCGGAAGCGCGCCGCCCTCGGGGGCGTACATGCGCGCCATCGCCGACTGCAGGGACGCGTTCTGGGTCGCGATTTCCTCCGGGTGCGCTTCCAAAAAATCCGCGACACCGTTGAGTACGTCAACGAACGCCGGCAACCCGTGACGTGCCTGATCCGGAAAATAGGTGCCCCCGAAGAAGGGAACCTGGTCCGGGGTCAGAATCATGGTCAGCGGCCAGCCGCCGTTGCGGCGCGACAGAAGCATGTGTGCGTTCTGGTAGATGCGATCCAGATCCGGGCGCTCCTCGCGATCCACCTTGATGTTCACGAAGCGGGCGTTCATCACGCGGGCCGTGTCGGCGTTCTCGAAGGACTCATGGGCCATCACGTGGCACCAGTGACAGGCGGAGTAGCCAATGGAGAGAAGGATCGGTTTGCGCTCGGCGCGCGCCCGTTCCAGCGCCTCCTCGCCCCAGGGATACCATTCCACGGGATTATCGGCATGCTGCTGGAGATAGGGGCTGCTGGCCCGGGCCAGACGGTTCATCGGAATTCCTTGCAGGACCGTGCGGAGGGGCATGGCGATCGCCATGCCCGCGACAAGAGTTTAGACTGCGCAGTCCGAACCGCCACCGCAAGCGCCCATGCCCGTCCACCCGTTTATCGATCCGGTCGCCATCACACTCGGCCCCCTGCAGCTGCACTGGTACGGCCTGATGTACCTGGTCGGGTTCGCGGCCTTCTGGTGGCTGGGCAACGTGCGCGCGCGCCGGCCTGATTCCCCGTTGACACCCCAGCAGGTCGGCGACCTGACCTTCTGGGGGGTGGTCGGTGTCATCGTCGGCGGGCGGCTGGGCTACGTGTTCTTCTACAATTTCGAGGCGCTCGCAGCGGATCCGCTGCTCCTGCTGCGGATCTGGGAAGGCGGCATGGCCTTTCACGGCGGCCTCCTCGGTGTCCTCGTGGTCATGTGGTGGTACGCATACAGGGTCGGCACGACCTTCCTTCGCATCGGCGACTTCGTTGCGCCCCTGATTCCCATCGGACTGGGTGCCGGACGGATCGGCAACTGGATCAACGGCGAGCTCTGGGGCAAGCCCACCGATCTGCCCTGGGCCATGATTTTCCCTGCAGCGGATTACCTGCCGAGGCATCCCTCCCAGCTCTACCAGGCGTTTCTCGAGGGCGTGGTGCTGTTCACCATCCTCTGGGTGGTCTCGCGCAAGCCGCGCCCGACCGGTCTGATCTCGGGGCTCTTCCTGCTGCTCTACGGCAGCTTCCGGTTCGCGGTCGAGTTCGCGCGCCTTCCGGATGCGCATATCGGTTATCTCGCCTTCGGTTGGCTGACCATGGGTCAGCTGCTGTCCGTTCCCCTGATCCTTGCCGGAATGGCCCTCATCGGATGGTCCACTCGCGCGTCCAGCCATGGGAGATCCTGATGCAGCAATACCTCGACCTGGTGCGGCACATCATGGACCGCGGGACCGACCGGCCCGATCGAACGGGCACCGGGACCCGGTCCATCTTTGGGCACCAGATGCGTTTCGACCTGGCCGCGGGATTTCCGCTGGTCACAACCAAGCGCACCCATATGAAGTCCGTCATCCACGAACTGCTCTGGTTCATCCAGGGGGATACCCGGCTCGATTATCTGCACCGACACGGCGTCACCATCTGGGACGAGTGGGCCACGGCCGAGGGCGACCTGGGCCCGATCTACGGCGCGCAGTGGCGTCGCTGGCAGACCAGCGACGGTGTCGTCGACCAACTCTCGGAACTCGTCGAGCAGCTTCGGACCCGACCGCATTCGCGGCGGCTCCTGGTGTCGGCCTGGAACGTGGCGGATCTCCCGGATGAGACCCGGTCACCGCAGGAAAACGCGGCGGCCGGGCGCATGGCACTCGCCCCGTGCCACACCCTGTTCCAGTTCTACGTCGCGGACGGAAAACTGTCCTGCCAGCTCTACCAGCGCAGCGCGGACGTCTTTCTCGGCGTGCCCTTCAACATCGCCTCCTACGCGTTGCTGACGCTGATGCTGGCCCAGGTCACCGATCTTGCCCCGGGCGACTTCGTGCATACGCTGGGCGACGCCCACCTGTACCGGAATCATTTCGACCAGGTCGGGGAACTGCTGAGCCGGGAACCCTTCCCGCCACCTTCGATGCACCTGAACCCCGAGGTTCGCGACCTGTTCGGCTTCCGTTTCGAGGATTTTCGGCTGGAGGGCTACCAGAGCCATCCGGGCATCCGCGCACCGATCGCGGTATGAACCCCTCCCCGCAGACATCGAACCCCATCGATCCGCGGCTGGAATTGATCGTCGCGATGGACCCGGACCGGGTGATCGGCCGCGACAACCAGTTGCCGTGGCACCTGCCCGACGATCTGCGCTACTTCAAACGCACCACCACCGGGCATAC
>SLNI01000214.1 GCA_007133115.1 Thioalkalivibrio sp.
CCGGGGCCGTTGTCGCGGACCCGCAGACGGGCCACCAGACGGTGCCGATGGCCGGAAATCGTGTATTGGCGGAGCACGCGTGTCATCAGCCGGATCTCCCCGTGATCCCCCAGCGCCTGCACCGCGTTCTGCACCAGGTTCAGGATTGCCTGGATGAGCATGTCCCGATCAGCCACCAGTTCCGGAATGCTGGGGTCATAGTCATTGGTGACGCGCAGCCCCAGAGGCAGCTGCACGCTCACCAGTTCCCGTACGTGCTCCAGCACCTCGTGGACGTTCACCCGTTCCCGCTTGGGAAGGCTGCTCGGACCCAGCATGCGATCGACCAGCGCTCGGAGGCGGTCGGCCTCGCGAATGATGATGCGCGTGTAATCCCGCAGGGCTGGGTCGCTTACCTCGCTTGCCAGGAGTTGTGCCGCACCGCGCAGACCGCCGAGCGGGTTCTTGATCTCGTGGGCCAGGCCCCGGGTGACAGCGCGCGTAATGGTCTGCTGCTGGACCAGTTGGTCCTCGTGGGTGATCCGCTGCTGGCGATCGATCGCGATGAGCTCCAGCAGCAGGCGCGCGCCAGTCGGGTTCTCGCGCAGCGGAGAAAGGACCATGTCGCCGAGAAACGCGGGGGCGCGTCTGGGGTGCAGTTTCTGGCCTCTGAGTGTGATCGGTTGTTCGAGCGTCAGCGCGTACTGGAATTGCTGGTTCAGATTCCGGTCGACCCGAAGCCACTGACCCAACAGGCCACCCACCGCACGATCACGGCTGAGCCCCAGCAGGATCTCGGCGGCGGAATTGATCGCGATCAGTCGCAGCTGGGCGTCTGTGACCAGCACCGCGGTGGAGAGGTCGTCCCACCAGGAATAATGGTTCTGGTAGTTCAGGGCCGGCTCGGCTGAGGCATTCATCGGGTAGGGTTAAAGCAGGAATTGCGCCAGAGGTGGGCGCGCGGCGCAAGGCCAGTCGGTTCTGCGGAAAATGGGGGTGGCTGTCGCCCATGCTCGGTGCGCATGGCGTTAATGTAGCACTATATTGGTGCAAACAGCCTGCCGGTATGCACTGATTTCGGGCTTTTCTCAGCGCCGTCCCCGACGATCCCTCAGAAACTCCGGCTCGACTTCACCCGTGTCCTCGACGGCCGGTTCGCTTTCCGCAGAGGGGGTCTCAGGTTCGGGTGGCGGTCTCACCGGGCGGCGCAGGATTTCCTCGGCGTCGGGCAACGGCAGCGCGCCCATGGGCGCCTGCACCTCGATCCGCTCCGCAGGGCGACTCTGGGGCGGGCGGTCACCGAAGTAAACCGCCCCGTCCTCGCCCACCCAGCGGTAGATTTCGGTGCCCAGCGCTGGAGCTGCCGCAAGTGCGCCGGCCAGCAGTGGCGCGAGGTAGCGGAGCAATGCGCTTTTCACCATTGGAACAGGATCCATTGCGGCGCAATGAAATTCGGCCCCAGTCGGCTTCGGCGGGTGTCCATCTGGCCGTCGCCGGTCGAGTCGATCAAGTAGTAGGGGCGCCCGACTCGGGGGATGACCTCGACCATGAACAGGCGACCCCCGACGCGATACTCACGAATCGTCGCGTCGGGGCGCTCGATCAGTGTGATATCGGCTTCCTCGAGGAGTTGCTGCTGACGTGCCCGCTCGTCGAGGACCGGCGGAGGCGCGTCTTCCAGCATTTCGGGGTCGTACGCCTCGTCCGGGATCTCCGGCGGGGGCGGCACATCGGCCAGATCCTGGCCTTGAGCCAACGGCGCGAAGAACAGACCCATCAGGGCGGCAACCATGAACCAACGCATGTCAGAGCTCCATCAGCCGTAGTTTTTCCTCTGCCGAAGGCTTGAGACTGCGCGCTTCGTAGTATTCGAAAATCGCATTCACCACGGCTTCGGGAGTGTCCACCAGCGAGTATAGACTCAAGTCTTCCGGCGAGATCGTTCCCCGCGCGACCAGTGTATCCTCGAACCAATCCAGCAGGCCTTTCCAGAACGTGCTGCCGACCAGCACGATGGGAATCCGACGGGTCTTGCCGGTCTGCACCAGGGTCAGGATTTCCGCCAGTTCGTCCAGGGTGCCGAACCCGCCGGGCAGGACCACGTAGGCCGACGCATATTTCACGAACATCACCTTGCGCGCGAAGAAGTGTCGGAAACCCAGGCCGATGTCCTGATAGGGGTTCGACTGCTGTTCATGAGGCAACTGGATGTTCAGGCCGATGCTTGGGGACTTGCCCGCAAACGCGCCCTTGTTCGCAGCCTCCATGATGCCGGGTCCACCGCCGCTGACGACGGCGAAACCGGAATCGGACAATTGGCGAGCGACTTCCTCGGCGAGCAGATAGTCCGGATGCCCTGGAGGGATGCGGGCGGAACCGAACATGCTCACCGACGGCTTGATCCGAGCCAGGCGTTCAAAGCCTTCGACGAATTCGGCCATGATCTGGAAGATCTTCCAGCTCTCCCGGGTCAGTTCCGAGTCGTCGATGGGCGCGAGGCCGGGGTGATGCGCGCGATCGCGACCGTCCATGGGTGTTGGGATTTCGGGGTGGCTCATGCGCCAAGCGTAACCCCCGGCGCGGCGGCGGACAAACCGCTTGGCCGGGGTCGCCGCCGTACGCGCAGGCCCGGCGTTCACACGGTACACTTGCCGCAAGCCCACCACCCGCCGGCCCGATGACCCAAGACGCCCCCCTGGTCCTGGTGGACGGATCGTCCTACCTGTACCGAGCCTTCCACGCGCTGCCGCCGCTGACCGGCCCCGATGGGCGGCCCACCGGTGCGCTCTACGGGGTTGCGTCGATGCTGCGCAGGCTCCGTGCCGACTATCGGCCGCAACGCATGGTGGTGGTATTCGATGCACCGGGGAAAACCTTCCGGGACGCGATCTACCCGGAGTACAAGGCGAACCGACCGCCGATGCCGGAAGAACTCGTGGCCCAGGTGGAGCCCCTGCACGCATTGGTGCGCGCTCTGGGGCTGCCGTTGCTGTGCATCCCCGGCGTGGAGGCCGACGACGTGATCGCGACTCTGGCGACCCAGGCCGAGCGCCGCGACGAACCGGTGGTGATCTCCACCGGCGACAAGGATCTCGCGCAGCTGGTCAGCGAGCGGGTGACGCTGGTGAATACCATGAACGGGACCGTGCTCGACCCGGGGGGCGTGCGCGAGAAATTCGGTGTGGGTCCCGAACGCATCGTCGACTTTCTGACCCTGGTCGGGGACAGCGTCGATAACGTGCCGGGGGTCGACAAGGTGGGTCCGAAGACCGCCGCGAAATGGATCGCCCGGTACGGCAGCCTCGACGAGGTGATCGCCCATGCGGAG
>SLNI01000030.1 GCA_007133115.1 Thioalkalivibrio sp.
CCCTTCGAGCAGACGATCATCGCGGACGGATGGGATCTCTGGCTGTTCGACCCGGAATTGAGGCAGGCCACGGTGCGGCCCCTGGCGCAGGCCCTGGGGTCCACGCCGCTGGCCTTGCTGACGCAGCCGCATCGGCTCGATGAGCGCTTCGAGGTGCTGGACGAGCCCGGACACGAAGGTCTGGTCCTGGTCCTCGTACCTCGCTCACGAGACGCCGACTTCACCCGGATGGAGCTGGAATTCACGCCGGAGGGTGACCTGCGCAGCCTCGCCTTCCGGGATATTTTCGGGCAGCGCACGGAAATCCGGTTGCAGACCTTCCAGCGCAACCCGGTGCTTCCTCCCGAAGAGTTTCGGCTCGACCTGCCGCCCGGGACCGACGTCTACCGGCCGTGAACCCGGACGACGACAGCCGCGATCTGTTCGGGCCGCAGGCGGAGCCAGCCCCGGACGCTACAGATCCGCTTCGAGTTCGCGGACCGGGCGTGGTTCCCGATGATTCGGTCCCGTTGGCCGAGCGCATGCGCCCGCGGATGCTGGATGAGGTCCTGGGCCAGGAGCACCTGCTGGGTCCGGAAGCGCCGCTGCGGATCGCGATCGAGAAAGGGCAGCCGCCCTCGATGATCCTTTGGGGTCCGCCGGGATGCGGCAAGACGACACTTGCCCGGTTGGCCGCGGACACGGGGGCGCTGGCCTTTGCGACCCTTTCGGCGGTGCTCGCGGGTGTGAAGGAGGTGCGCGCCGTGGTGGAACAGGCCCGGGCCCGCCGGTCGGCACGGGGGCAGGGCACGCTACTGTTCGTCGACGAGATCCACCGCTTCAACAAGGCGCAACAGGACGCCCTGCTGCCGCACATCGAGGACGGAACGCTGCGCTTCATTGGCGCGACCACCGAAAATCCATCGTTCGCGCTGAACAATGCCCTGCTGTCGCGGCTGCGCGTGTACCGGCTGCAGGCGGTCGAGCCGGCGGCGATCGCGGCCCTGCTGCGCGAGGCCTTGAGGGATCGCGAGCGGGGTCTGGGAGCCCGGGATGTGCACCTGGAGGCCGAATGGATCGAACGCCTGGCGGCGGCCGCCGACGGCGATGCCCGGCGCGCGCTGAACTGGCTCGAGACGGCAGCGGACCTCGCCGGTCGGGGTGAGATCACGCCCCAGACCCTGCGTGCGGTGATGGGCAGCCAGTCGCTTCACTTCGATCGTCAGGGCGACGCGTTCTACGATCAGATTTCAGCGCTGCACAAGTCGGTGCGTGGCTCGGACCCGGATGCTGCGGTGTACTGGTTGGTGCGGATGCTCGATGCCGGTTGCGACCCGGAATACCTGGCCCGGCGCCTGCTGCGCATGGCGTACGAGGACATCGGGCTCGCCGCCGTGGGTATCGCGGCGCGGGTCATGGCCGCCTGGGAAACGGTGGAGCGACTGGGGCGACCCGAGGCGGACCTGGCGCTGGTCCAGGCCGCCATCGAACTGGCCAGTGCGCCCAAAAGCAACACGGCCTACCGGGCCCTTGGCGCCGTGCGTTCCAGCATCGCGGAGACGGGCAGTCCGCAGGTACCCCTCCATTTGCGCAACGCGCCTACCCGCCTCATGCGGGAGGAAGGATTCGGCGCGGGGTATCGCTACGACCACGACGAGCCGGATGGTTTTTCGCGTGGCCAGACCTACCTCCCGGAAACGCTTCTTGGCCAGCGGTATTACCATCCGGGGCAGGCCGGCACGGAGCGGATTCTTGCGGAGCGCCTGGCGGCCCTGGCGCGTGGCTTGAGCAAGGAATCCGAAGGGGATGCCACATGAATCCCTGGGTCTGGGTGGTGCTGCTGTTGCTGGTGGCCGCCGGATTGATCCACCTGATCGCCCAGATACCGATCGAAGCGATCGATTTCGGCGCACTGGAAGAGGACTTCCGCGGGCTCGGTATCTGGGCCTATGTGGTGTTTGTGCTGGCGTTCGCGGTATTGGCGCTGGTGCCGATCCCCTCCACCTTCTGGGTGCTTCTGGGAGGCGGGCTGTTCGGTCCTGCCACAGGCACGGTGCTGAGCGTCCTCGGCGCGACGGTCTCGGCAACGCTGGCCTTCCTGCTGGCCCGCCGCCTGGCCCGGGAACGGGTGCGCGAACGCGCCGGTCCCCTGGCCTGCCGGGTCCTGAGCGGGGTGGAAGCCGAGGGCTGGCGTTTCGTGGCCATGACCCGGCTGATCCCGGTCTTTCCCTTCGCGCCCACGAACTACGCGCTGGGCGTCACGGAGATCGGACTGCGCAGTTACATGCTCACGACCGCGATCGCGCTGATTCCGAACCTGACCGCTTATACCTGGCTCGGGTATGCCTCGCGACAGGCGATGACGGGGGCGGAGAACCTGATCGAACTGTTTCTGGTCGCTCTGGCGCTGTTCGCGTTACTGCTGTTTCTGCCCGGTTTCGTCCGCCGGCTGCGAAACGCGCACCCACCCTGCTGACCGCAGCCGGCATTCAGGGAGTGGTTGTGCCGATCCCGTTGAGGCTCGCGGCGCGTTCGCGGGTGCGGCTGCGCTCGTAGTTCAGGGCGTCGGCGGCTACCGCCCCGCCGTCGCCGGTTTCCAGCCAACGCCGGATGCGACCGGCATCGCCCAGCGGGGTTCGGCTCCCGAGCGAATCCAGCAGAACCATGACCATGGGTTCACCCTGGACCTCCGTCACCATGACCAGACATCGCCCCGCCTCGTTCAGAAAGCCGGTCTTGCTGAGGTGCACATCCCAGCGCGGCGACCGGACCAGGGAATTCGTGTTGCCATAGCTCAGGCTGTAGCGCGGATTCCGGAAGTGAACGTCGTGCTGAGAGGTGGTGGACATTTCCCGAATCAACGGGTACCGGTGTGCGGCCTGCACCATGCGAACCAGGTCCGCGGCGGTGGAGTGGTTCTCGGGCCAGAGGCCGGCAGGGTCCACGAACCGCGTGTGGTGCATTCCGAGGTCCCGTGCCTTGGCATTCATCGCCGCGACGAACGCATCCAGGCCGCCCGGAAAATTTTGTGCGAGTACGTAGGCGGCGAGGTTCTCGGAGGACATCAGCGTGATGCGCAGCAAATCCGAGCGTTTGGCGTCCGATCCGATCCGAATCCGGGTATAGGCGTTTTTGGGCGGCTTGACCGAGCGCTCGACGACGGTCAGCCGTTCGTCGAGGGACTGCCCCGAATCCAGCACCACCATCGCGGTCATCACCTTGGTGATCGAAGCGATGGGCACCGGGGTGTCGGCAAATTTCGTGTAGAGCGGTTCCCCGGAGGCCAGGGGTGCCACGGCGGC
>SLNI01000186.1 GCA_007133115.1 Thioalkalivibrio sp.
CCGAGCAGCAGCATTTCCATGGGCCGCGGACCGAGATTGCGTCCGCCGAACTCCGGAGCCCCGTCCATCACGACCGCATGCCCCGTCTCGGTTTCACCGACGAAGGCCATGCCGTCCAGCCACTTCACTCGAGCCTGCATACCCGGTCCTCAGCGTTGGGTGGAGCGCACACTCTAACGGGGAAACGAGCAGCGGACCATGCCCGCGGTCGATGCTCAGCGGGACGACGGCTGGACCGGGGACGCGAACAGGCGGGTCAACGCGGCGCCCGGGTCGTCGGCACGCATGAAAGCCTCGCCGACCAGAAAGGCGTGAACGTCGGCCGCGCGCATGCGCTCGACATCGCCGGGCGCCAGGATCCCGCTCTCGGTGACCAGGAGCACGCCCTCGGGCACGCTCGCGCGCAGATCCAGGGTGGTTTCGAGACGCGTCTCGAAACTGCGCAGATCACGATTGTTGATGCCGATCAACGCGGCGTCCAGATCGAGCGCACGCTCGAGTTCTTCGCCATCGTGCACCTCGACCAGCACGTCCATCCCGAGATTCAACGCCAGCCGGTGAAGTCCGGACAACTCGGCATCGTCCAATGCGGCGACGATCAGCAAAATGCAGTCAGCATCGAGGGCGCGCGCCTCGTAGACCTGGTAGGGGTCGATCACGAAATCCTTGCGCAGGACCGGCAACGGGCAGGCGGCCCGGGCCTGGCGCAGGTAGGCATCGGCGCCCTGGAAGAAATCGACGTCGGTGAGCACCGAAAGGCAGGCGGCGCCATGTTCGGCGTAGCTGCGCGCAATGGCTGCGGGATCGAAGTCCGGTCGCAGCAGGCCCTTGCTCGGGCTCGCTTTCTTGATCTCGGCAATGACCGCGGCTTCGCCCTGCCCGATGCGCTCAAGCAGCGCCGCCATGAAACCACGCGGAGGCTCGGCGATGTCGGCGAGCGCCGAGACTTCGCGCTGTGGGAGCGCACGCCGCCGCTCCGCGACTTCTTCCTGCTTGCGGGCCAGGATCCGTTGCAGGACGTCCGAACCGCCGCCGGTCGGGGCGTTCACCCCTGCCACGCCGGGAGTTCCTGCGTCAGTTCGACCAGTTGCCGCAGCCGGTCGGCCGCCGCGCCGCTGTCGATGGCCCGGGCCGCGCCAAGCACACCTTCGGCATGGCTGCCCGCATAGCCGCCCACGTACAGCGCCGCGCCGGCGTTCAGCAATACGATGTCGCGTGCGGCCCCGCTCTCGCCCGCGAAGACGGCTCGGATCATCGCCGCCGAAGCGTCCACGCCATCGACACGGATACTGTCCAGCGGCGCCAGGGCCAGGCCCAGGTCCTCCGGGACCAGCGTGTATTCACGGATCGAACCCTCGCGCAGTTCAGCCACGTGGGTCGGCGCCGAGATGCTGATCTCGTCGAGGCCGTCCTCGGCATGCACCACCAGCACGTGCCGGCTGCCCAGCTTCTGCAGGGCCTCCGCCAGGGGTCGCACCCACTGCCGCGCGAATACGCCGAGCACCTGGTTCGGTGCCCCGGCCGGATTGGTCAGCGGGCCAAGCACGTTGAAGATGGTGCGCACGCCCAGCTCGCGCCGCGGCCCGATCGCGTGGCGCATGGCCCCGTGATGGGAGGGCGCGAACAGGAAACCGACGCCCACCCGCTCGATGCAGGTGGCTACGCCCTCCGGAGCAATCCCGAGGCGCACGCCAAGACCCTCGAGCACATCCGCACTGCCGGAGCGGGAGGAGACCGAACGGTTGCCATGCTTGGCCACCCGGGCGCCTGCGGCGGCCGCGACCAGCGCGGCGGCGGTGGACACGTTGAAGGTGCCGGACGCATCGCCGCCGGTGCCACAGGTATCGACCAGGCCGTCCGTGGCGACCTCGACCCGGGTCGCGAGCTCGCGCATTACCTGGGCGGCAGCGACGATCTCCTCCGACGTTTCCCCTTTCATCCGGAGCGCCACCAGAAGAGCTCCGATCTGCGCCTGCGTGGCCTGCCCGGTCATGACCGCGCGCATCACCGAGACCATCGACCCGGCATCCAGATTCTTCCGCTCGATCAAAGCGGCGATTGCTTCCTGTATGCTCACCCACCTACCCCTGTGCGTCCGTGGAATGCGTTTTTCGCGCCCGACAGTCTACCGCCCGAGGCGCGGGCATACGAGTCATATCCTGGAGGCCGGGACCGATTCCAGACCTGGCTGCGGAATGCCGCTCCCGTCACGCGGCGAGGGGCAGACGCTTCAGGAAGTTCCCGAGCAGCTCATGACCCTGGCGGGTCAGGATGGATTCCGGGTGAAACTGCACACCCTCCACCGGCAGGCTCCTGTGACGCACACCCATGATCTCGTCGAGGCCACCCGACGCGTCCTGGGTCCAGGCGGTCACTTCCAGGCACTCGGGGAGCGTCTGTTGCTCGATCACCAGTGAATGGTACCGGGTCGCTTCGAACGGATTGTCGAGGCCCTCGAAGACACCCTGGTTGGCGTGAAACATCATCGAGGTCTTGCCGTGCATGATCGCCTTCGCGTGCACGATCCGGCCACCGAACGCCTGTCCGATGGCCTGATGGCCCAGGCAAACACCCAGGATCGGGATCTCACCGGCGAAAGTGCGGATGACCTCGAGCGAGACACCGGCCTCGTTCGGGGTGCAGGGACCGGGCGAGATCACGATCCCCGTGGGCGCCAGACTGCGCACGCCGGCGACGTCGATCCGATCGTTGCGGTGCACCTCCACCTCGGCCCCCAGCTCGCCCAGGTACTGCACGAGGTTGAAGGTGAAGGAGTCGTAGTTATCGATCATCAGGATCATGTTTCGGCTGCCCCGGTTTTTTGCGCTGTCTCGGCCACGCGGCAACGGCCGCCGCACCGATCGCGCCGATGATACCGGGCATTGGCGCTGCCGAACCACCGCCGGACCGGTTAACGTGAAAAACCAGCCGCGGAAAACACGGAAGGACACGGACATTTCGGGAAACGAAGGGAATCCAGGCTCTTTCCGTGTGTTTCCGTGTTTTCCGTGGCTCGCCTTTTCATCGGCAGGGGTGGCCCACCAGGGCCATGACAGGTAGCGTGAAAATCGCGCGCAGCGCTCCCCTCGCCCGCTTGCAGGAGAGGGCCGGGGGTGCGCTGCGCCCCCTCCCCATCCCTCCCCCGCAAGCGGCGGAGGGGGTTTTGCCTCGTCAGGGGACTCAGATCCCGAGGCTGCCCGTCCGAAGATCGTGTCGTTGAGGGGCGTCGCGCGAACCAACCGCCTCCATCGGGATCATAAATGCATGCGTGGCAGAACG
>SLNI01000227.1 GCA_007133115.1 Thioalkalivibrio sp.
GCCCGGCTGCCGCTGCTTCGCGCAAGCCAAGGTCCCAGGACCAGGCCCGCAAGTACGGGCAATACCCACCAGAAGAAAGCGGGCGCCCAGAGCAGCACCAAGGTCCCCCAGCCGATACCGACGATGACGAAAACGCCTGTGCGCTGCCAGGTCTCCCGCCAGCCCAGAGCACGGCCGAGCCGTGCCTGTGCGATCCATTTCACGTCACGACCCACCATGACGGCAGCGATGAACAGACTGTGAAACGCCATCATCAGGGGCGCCAGCAGCACCGAGTAAAGAGTTTCGAGAACGCCGCTCGTCAGTAAACGCACCGCACCCCCGAAATCCCGGCGCCGGCGTTGCAGGGCCAGGCTGATTCCCAGCAACCTGGGAACCAGCAACAGACCCAACGTACCCGCTAGAAGTACGTAGGCCATGGGCGAATGAAACGTGGACACGAACGACATGGGTTCATGTTCCGGCGCCACCGGGCTCCCGATCACGGCGACCGTCGCCGCCGCCAGCATCAGCAGCCAGCACAGCGAAGCCAGGTAGGCAGAGGCGCCGAGCAGGAAATGGAGCCGACTCAGCGGATGCAGACCCGGAGCCGTCAGAAGTTTCATGTGTTGCAGATTCCCCTGGCTCCATCGACGATCCCGCTTCGCATAGTCGATGAGGTTGACAGGCAGCTCCTCATAGCTGCCGCCGATGTCCGGCTGTAACCATACCGCCCAGCCCGCACGGCGCAGGAATGCGGCTTCCACGAAGTCATGGCTCAGAATCTCTCCACCGAGCGGTGCCCGCCCTGGAAGCATCGGCAGGTTGCAATGGTCCATGAAAGGTCTTGTTCGGAGGATCGCGTTATGCCCCCAGTAGTTCGCCGTATCACCCTGCCAGAACGCGAGCCCAGCCCCCAGCATCGGGCCGTGCAACGCATGGGCGAACTGCTGGAATCGCCCGAAGAGGGTCTCCTGCCGCACGGGCATGGGCAAGGTCTGGATCAATCCTGTCCCCGGATTCGCCTCCATGCGCTGCACGAGACACACCAGGGTATTGCCTTCCATAAGACTGTCGGCATCGAGCACTACCATGAACTCGTACCCTGCCCCCCATCGGTGGCAGAAATCCGCAATATTGCCGGCTTTGCGGCCCTCGTTTTCCGACCGTCGTCGGTAATGCACGTCGAACCTGCCAGCAAGACGCTGGCGCAAGCCGCGCACGGCGCGTTCCTCCCTGGGGATAACACGAGCGTCGTCGCTGTCGCTGAGCAGGTATAGCTCGAAGTGCTGCCCTTGGCCCGTATCCAGAAGCGACCGGCACATGGCCTCGGCCCCGAGAACCACCCGCTCGGCTTCCTCGTTGTAGATCGGTATGACCAATGCGGTGCGCCCTGTCAGACGCCGACCCGAATCAATTGGGCCGGCGTGCTCCGTGCGTCGCAACGAGAGTGGATCGAGCGCCAGGAATCCGAGCAGAAACCCGGCCGCTGCGGTCCAGAACGACATCGAAATCCAGGCAAAGGTCGCGGCGAACAGGGGCAGAACCAGCCATCCGGCCAGGCCGATGCCGGCGGACCGGAGCACCAGCGCCATCGTGAAGGTCCCCGCCAGCGTCGTCAGCAAGACGAGCCCGAACAGCAGGACACGCCGCAGGCCGAGGCCGGGCGCATGCAGGGTTCCATCCCCGACCGAGTCGAGCGTGCCGCAGGTCACGGGAGGTTGCAGGGTCTGTTCAGAGTTCATCCGGATACCAGACGTGATTCCAGGTTTCAGTCACGGGATCGCCGTCCAGGGTAAGGGCCAGCCGCAGATCTACCGCCGGCGCGTTTCCGGGTTCCAGCAGAAACGTCGCCCGCCAGCCCTCGTTCGCCGGTAAGCGGCGTAACCGGACATCATCCAGTGTTCCCGCCGACGCGTCCAGCCGAACCTGCAAGTTGGCATCGTCGCCGCGGGTGGCGAGTGTGCCACCGCTGAAATCGACGATGTACCGCCGCAGGCTTTGGGGAGGTGGATCGGCGGCGCCGGGTATATCACCCCCGCCCGAGCGGCTGCGAACCACACGCGCCGGAGGCGCTCCCGGGGGTTCGTCATCGAACAGGGTCAAACGGTATCGATAGAACCGCTGGTCGCCGGCGTGAACCGGCTCATCGCTCACCCAATACGCAACAATATTGTCGTAAAACTCGGATATAGTGTGGATTTCAACCAACTCTACACCGCCCGAACCCCAGTCGCCCTCGAGCGGCGCCACCCATTGGCTCGGCCGGCGATGGTACTCCGCCTCCATGTCCAGGTACGCACCGAACTCCCGGTTGCGTTGTACCAGACCAAAACCCTGCGGCTTTCGGTCGCGCAGCGAACTCACGCGCAGCACGCGGGGATTGCTGAGGGGACGCCAGATCCATTCACCCTGAGCGGTTCGGCTCATCAGACCTTCCGAGTCATGCACACGCGGGCGAAAGTCGTCAGGGACACGCGGGCTCAGATCGCCAAAGAAAAACATGCTGGTAAGCGGAGCAATCCCGAGACGAGCGATATCGTTACGGGCGAACAAGTGTTTTTCGACCTCAACCGTCACCTCGGGCGACACCCGCAGGTCGAACCGATAGGCCCCGGTGATCGACGGGCTGTCCAATCGCGCCAGCACCGTCACGATGTCATCCTCCGGCTCCGGGCGCACCAGCCAGAATTCGCGGAATACCGGGAACTCTTCGCCTGAAGACATTCCGGTATCCACCGCGAGTCCGCGTGTCGAGAGCCCGTACACCTGCCCGGGACCCACGAGCCGGAAGTACGACGCGCCGAGAAACACCATGACCTCGTCCTTGTACTCCGGATGGTTCATGGGGAAGTGCAGCCGAAACCCTGCAAACCCCGGAAGATCCGATCCTTCCAGCTCCGAGAGTTTCTGAGCAGGCCCCTCATAGGTGAAGTGATCGCGGTCGAAGGGAATGGGCACTACCCGCCCGTCCGCCCACTGATGCACCGCAACGGGTTGCCCGAAGAGGTAGCCAGGATGAAAGAACTGGACCTCGAAGCGCGTTTCGTCGCGCCAAAGTGCCGATTCAGGACGGAAGCGGATGGCGCGGTACTGATCGTAATCCAACTCCCGAAGCACCTCGGGCAACACCTCCTCCGGCAAACGGTACGGCGTGCGTGCGCGAGCCGCAGCATCATCCTGGATTTGCTCAAAGAGGCCTCCCACCGTTTGGCCCGGAATTTCCGTCACGTCCTGAGCGAGAATGGGCGCATGGGCCAGCGCCGCCGTCATCCAGACCAACAGCCCAAA
>SLNI01000099.1 GCA_007133115.1 Thioalkalivibrio sp.
GGCGCTCGGGACTGGTGGCCGAACCAGTTGAACCTGAGCATTCTGCATCAGCACACACCCGAGTCCGATCCGATGGGCGGAGACTTCGACTACGCCGAGGCATTTCGCAAACTCGACCTGGCCGCGGTCAAGAAAGACCTCACCGATCTGATGACCGACTCGAGGGATTGGTGGCCGGCCGACTACGGTCACTACGGTCCGTTCCTGATCCGCATGGCCTGGCATGCCGCCGGTACCTACCGCACTGCGGACGGTCGCGGCGGTGCTTCTACCGGCAACCAGCGCTTCGCTCCGATCAACAGCTGGCCGGACAACGTCAACCTGGACAAGGCGCGCCGCCTGCTTTGGCCGATCAAGCAGAAGTACGGCAACAACCTGTCCTGGGCAGATCTGTACATCCTCGCCGGTAACGTCGCGATCGAATCCATGGGATTGAAGACCTTCGGCTTCGGCGGAGGACGCGAGGACATCTGGGGACCGGAAGAGGACATCTACTGGGGCGCGGAAGACGAGTGGCTGGGCAACAAGCGCTACAGCGGCGACCGCGAACTCGAAAACCCGCTCGCAGCCGTGCAGATGGGTCTGATCTACGTCAACCCGGAAGGCCCCGATGGGAACCCGGACCCGCTTGCGTCGGCCAGGGACATTCGCGAGACCTTCGCCCGCATGGCGATGAACGACTATGAAACGGTCGCACTGACAGCCGGCGGACACACCTTCGGCAAGATACACGGAGCGGGCGACGCCGCGCTCGTGGGACCCGAGCCCGAAGCGGCACCGATCGAACAGATGGGTCTTGGCTGGAAGAGCAGTTATGGCAGCGGCAAGGGCCGTGACACCATCGGCGGCGGCCTAGAAGGTTCCTGGACGCCGACGCCCACGCAATGGGACATGAGCTACTTCGGGGTGCTGTTCGGCTACGAGTGGGAACTGGCCAAGAGCCCGGCCGGTGCCTGGCAGTGGGAGCCGAAGAACCTGGCGGAAAAGGACATGGCTCCGGATGTCGAGGACGCCTCCAGGCGGGTCGGCATCATGATGAGCACGGCCGACATGGCGATGCGCGAAGATCCGGAGTACCGCAAGATCTCCAGGCATTTCCAGGAAAACCCGGAAGAGTTCGCAGACGCCTTTGCCCGCGCCTGGTTCAAACTGACCCATCGTGACATGGGTCCCAAGGCGCGGTATCTCGGCCCCGAGGTTCCGGCGGAAGACCTGATTTGGCAGGACCCGGTGCCGCCCGTGGATCACGTGCTGATCGACGAGCAGGATGCCGCCGCTCTCAAGGCGCAGATCCTCGATGCCGGCCTGTCCGTTTCCGAGCTGGTCGCCACGGCCTGGGCCTCCGCCTCGACCTTCCGGAACTCCGACAAGCGCGGCGGCGCCAACGGTGCCCGCGTGCGCCTGGCACCGCAGAAAGACTGGGAAGCCAACGAGCCCGAACAGCTCGCGCGCGTCCTCGGTGCGCTCGAGGGAGTCCAGAAAGCCTTCAACGATGCCCAGTACGGTGACAAGCGCGTGTCTTTGGCGGACCTCATCGTGCTCGGCGGCGCAGCCGCGATCGAAAAGGCGGCCCTGGATGCGGGTCATCCGGTTACCGTGCCTTTCGCGCCCGGCCGTACCGACGCGACCGAGGAGCAGACCGACGCGGAATCCTTCGATCCGATGAAGCCGGAAGCGGATGGATTCCGCAACTATCGCCGGGCCCGCTTCACGGTCTCGGACGAAGAGATGCTGCTCGACAAGGCCCAGCTGCTGGGCCTGAGCGCGCCGCAGATGACCGTTCTGATCGGCGGCATGCGCGTGCTGGGGGCCAATCACGGCAACGGTCAGCACGGTGTCTTCACCGATCGCCCCGGCACCCTCACCAACGACTTTTTCGTCAACCTGGTGGACATGGGAACCGAGTGGAAGCCGACCGCTGCCGACGAAGACGTGTTCGAGGGCCGCGACCGCAGCAGCGGCGAAGTTCGCTGGACGGGCACCCGTGTGGATCTGGTCTTTGGTTCCAATTCCCAGCTGCGTGCCCTGGCGGAGGCCTATGCGCAGAATGATGCGAAGGAGAAGTTCGTCAGGGACTTCGTGGCGGCGTGGAATCACGTGATGAACGCCGACCGCTTCGATCTCGCCTGATCGGTCTCCGCAAAGATCCGGGAGGGTCTCCGGCAATCACGCTCGGCGGCGCAGGGATGCGCCCTGGGTCACGTCTGGCCCATGTCGATAGGGGTCTGGCTCGCCGGGCGGTTGGTTGTCAGCGGGAACGCCGGTGGCCGTTACCCAGGAGCACGGAGGCCAGCGCGGGTAGCAGAATCAGTGCGGCCAGCATGTTCACCAGAAACATGAAGGCCATCAGCAGGCCCATGTCGGCCTGGAACTTGAGCGCCGAGAAGATCCAGGTTCCGACGCCGATGCTCATGGTCGCGGCCGTGAACATCACCGCCGTTCCACGCTGACGCAGCGCGTGCAGAAAAGCCTCCGGCAGCGCGTCGCCGTGGTCGAAGCGGAAGGCCATGCGTTCGTAGAGGTAGATCCCGTAATCGACGCCGATACCGACCGAGATCGCGATCACCGGCAACGTGGATACCTTGAGGCCGATGCCGAGCACGGCCATCAGCGCGCTGCACATCACTGCAACGATCATCAGCGGCACCACGATGCACAGGGTCGCGCGCCAGGAACGGAACTCGGCGAAGAACAGCAGGCCGATGGTGCCGAAGACGAGCAGCAGGATCGTGACCGACGCCGCGTCGACGGCCTCGTTGGTGGCGGCCATCACCCCGACATTCCCGGAAGCGAGCAGGAAGTCGAGTTCGGCGGAGCGATGCTGTTCGCGGAAGCGTTTCACCTCGTCCACCACGTGTGCGATCGTCGCGCCGTCGTGATCCCGCGTGAAGATCAGCACCTGCATCGCACTGCAGTCGGTATTCAGCAGGCCTGTACCCGTGTCGACGGGCGAGACGGCCTGCGACAGGACCGTTGGATTCCGCGAGAGCGCACGCCAGGCTGGATGGCCCTCGTTCCAGCCCGCATTGATGACCTTGGCGACCCCGGGCAGCCCGATCACGGTCTGTACGCCGTGGACGCCGCGCAGGGTGGTTTCGAAGCGGTCGATGGTATCCATGATCCCGAAGTCGGTGCAGGCTCCGTCGACGTCGTGGCTCTGCACGATCACGGAGAGCACGTTCACTCCGATCGAGAACGCGTCGGTGATCGCCGCGGAGTCGAGGTTGTAGCGCGAGTCGGCACGCAATTCCGGGACC
>SLNI01000042.1 GCA_007133115.1 Thioalkalivibrio sp.
AGGACGGCGGCTGCGCTGGGGTTGGCCACGAGAGCCAGCAATAGATGCTCCACGGTTACAAACTCGTGCCGCTTGTCGCGGGCATCCTTGAAAACCATGTTGAGGCTGAATTCCAGTTCCCGGTCGAGCATGGCGGTCAGGCCTCCTCCATCGCACAAAGCAGTGGATGTTGATGGTGGCGGGCGTATTCATTGACCTGCGCCACCTTGGTTTCGGCAACGTCCCTGCTGAACACGCCACACACCCCTTTCCCGCGGGTGTGCACGTGCAGCATGACACGGGTCGCCTTCTCGCGATCCATTCCGAAGAAGTTCTCCAGCACCTCGACCACAAACTCCATCGGGGTGTAATCATCGTTCATCAACACCACCTTGAACCGGTGCGGAGGTTTGAGCTCCGGCCTCGATTCCTCGACAGCGACGGACTCATCGAGCCCGGATTTCTGTTTCTGATCACTCATGGGTTCGCCGGTGGGTCGTCTGCCATTTGTTCAAGCCAACATCTTCCGTGAAGCACATCGTTTGGACCAAGAGACCGCAAAACCTATCCCCCTTCGCTTCAATTCATCTGCGCGATCATGGCTTCGCCAAACCCCGAGCAGGAGACGGGTTCCACACCCGGCATCAATCGGGCAAAGTCGTACGTCACCGTCTGGGCGCTGATGGCAGCCCCCATGGCCTGGATGATCTGGTCGGCAGCTTCAATCCAGCCCATATGCCGCAGCATCATCTCCGCAGACAGTATCAGCGAACCGGGGTTCACCTTGTCCTGTCCCGCGTAACGCGGGGCGGTGCCATGCGTCGCCTCGAACATGGCGACACTGTCCGAGAGATTGGCGCCCGGGGCAATGCCGATCCCGCCGACCTGGGCCGCCAGCGCGTCGGAGATGTAGTCGCCGTTCAGGTTCAGCGTCGCAATCACGTCGTATTCGTCGGGGCGCAGCAGGATCTGCTGCAGGAACGCATCGGCGATGACGTCCTTGATCACGATCTCCCGCCCGGTCCTGGGATTGCGGAAGCTGCTCCACGGACCACCGTCGATCTCCTCGGCGCCGAATTCCTCGCGCGCGAGTTCGTAGCCCCAGCTCTTGAAGGCTCCCTCCGTGAATTTCATGATGTTGCCCTTGTGCACCAGAGTCACCGAAGCACGGTCGTTGTCGATGGCGTACTGGATCGCCTTGCGCACCAGACGCTTGGTGCCTTCGCTGGACACGGGCTTGACCCCGATCCCGGCCGTGTCCGGAAAGCGGATCTTGGTCACACCCATTTCGTTCTGCAGGAAATCGATGAGCTTACGGACCTCCGGCGTTCCAGCTTCGTATTCGATGCCGGCGTAGATGTCCTCGGAATTCTCCCGGAAGATCACCATGTCGGTTTTCTCCGGTTCCTTCAGCGGGCTCGGGGTCCCGGCGTAATACCGGATCGGCCGCAGGCAGACGTAGAGATCGAGTTGCTGGCGCAGCGCCACGTTCAGGGAGCGGATACCGCCTCCCACGGGGGTAGTCAGCGGACCCTTGATTGACACCACGTACTCGCGCACGGCGTCCAGCGTCTCCTGCGGCAGCCAGGTATTGGCCCCGTAGACCGCGTTTGCCTTTTCGCCGGCATACACTTCCATCCACGCGATCTTGCGTTGTCCCCCGTAGGCTTTTTCCACGGCGGCATCCACGACGTTCTGCATCACCGGGGTGATGTCGATACCGATGCCATCCCCCTCGAGGAACGGGATGATCGGACGATCGGGAACCGAGAGCACACCATTGGAATCGACGGTGATGGGATCGGCGTCTGCTGGAATCTGAATGTGCTGGTAGGCCATGGGAGCTCCAAGATCGGTGTGGAAAGATGAATTCGCGGATATACAAGCACAAATCGGGCCTTCTCCGCGACATCGGGGGCCGCGTTATCATGGCGCGAAACCCTTGCTGATAACGGAGAGCCCATGGTCGAGCGTTTGCGTTGCCATGTCACTGTGGCGGCCGTGATCGAACGCGAAGGCCGCTACCTGTTCGTGGAGGAGCGGGTGGCCGGTCAGCGGGTGCTCAACCAGCCGGCGGGCCATCTCGAAGCGGGCGAGGATCTCCGCCAGGCCGTGATCCGCGAGGTCCGGGAAGAGACCGGCTTCGAATTCATTCCCGAAGCCTGGCTCGGCTGCGATCTGCTCACCCTCCCCGACAGCGCGGTGATCCTTCGCGTGGCATTCACCGGGAACGCCGTCGGGTCGCCGACGCCGGAACGTGATCCGGACATCGTGGCCAACCACTGGCTCACGGTGGGTGAAGCGGCCGCATGGGGGCCCTTGCGCAGTGCACTGGTCATGCGTTCGGTGGAGCGATACGAAACGGGACTGCGCTTGCCCCTGGACGCGCTCGGGTCCCGTGTGCCCACCGTGCCATGAAGGTGCGGCGCAAGGTCATTGTCGGCCTCTCCGGTGGGGTGGACTCCGCCGTCGCGGCCGCGCGGCTTCTGGAGCAGGACTTCATCGTCGAGGGCCTGTTCATGAAGAACTGGGAAGAGGACGACGAGCCCGGCTACTGCGCAGCCGAGGCCGATCTCGCGATGGCGCGCGAGGTGGCCGCGGTGCTCGAGATCCGTCTGCACAAGGCGAACTACTCCGCCGATTACTGGGAGCGCGTGTTCCGGCATTTTCTGCGGGAATACGAGGCCGGCCGCACACCCAACCCGGACATCCTCTGCAACAGCGAGATCAAGTTCCCGGCGCTGATCGAGCATGCCCGAAAACTCGGTGCCGACCACGTTGCCAGCGGGCATTACGCGGACACCCGGCAAGAACCCGGCGGCACACGGCTGATCCGGGCCGCGGACGAGGGCAAGGATCAGACCTATTTCCTGCATGCGCTGTCCCAGGAGCAGCTCGGACCCACGCTGTTTCCGCTGGGTGCGCTCCAGAAAACCGAAGTGCGCGCGCTCGCGCATTCGCGGGGCCTGCCGAACCACGCACGCAAGGACAGCACCGGGATCTGTTTCATCGGTGAACGACGGTTCCGGGATTTCCTGGCGCGGTATCTGCACGCCCCAGAAGGCGACATCTGCGCACCCGACGGGCAAGCGATCGGCCGCCACCGGGGGTTGATGTTCTACACCCTCGGCCAACGCCAGGGGCTGGGCATCGGGGGGCTTGCAGCGGCGAACGAGTCTCCCTGGTATGTGGCGGCCAAGGATCCGGTGCACAACCGCCTGATCGTGGTCCAGGGGCTTGACCACCCCCTGCTCATGAGCCGCGGCCTGCGCAC
>SLNI01000058.1 GCA_007133115.1 Thioalkalivibrio sp.
ACGCGATCGCCGAAGTGCGCAATCAGCCCTCGACGGAATCGATCGCGCAGCTCGGCCACCCGCCGCATTGGAGCAAGATCGGTGGCAAGCCTGGCCGCCACCCCGAGTCCCGCGGCAAGCACGGCGCTCTCGGTCCCGGCGCGACGACCGTTTTCATGGCCCGCGCCATGGATCAGCGGTTCCAGCACCGTCCCCGAACGTACGAAGAGCGCCCCGATGCCCTTCGGCGCATGGAATTTGTGTCCCGCCAGCGTCAGCAGGTCGACGCCGAGTTCATCGACCCGGGTCGGAATCTTGCCCACCGACTGGGCGGCGTCGCTGTGGAAGAGGACGCCGTGTTCGCGCGCGATCCGGGCGCATTCGGCAATCGGCTGGATCGTGCCTACCTCGTTGTTCGCATGCATCACGCTGATCAGCGCGGTGGCGGGGGTGATCGCGCGACGGAGGTCGTCCGGGTCGATCCGGCCCGTCGCGTCCACCGGCAAACGTGTGATCACCGCGCCCAGGCGCTCGAGGAAAGCGCAGGGTGCATGAACGGCAGGGTGTTCCACCGCCGTCGTGATGATCTGCGTCGGCCGTCCACGCCGGGCGAAGAAAACGCCCTTCAACGCGTGGTTGTTGGCCTCGCTGCCGCCGCTGGTGAAGACGATCTCGTGCGGTTGGCAGCCGAGCAGTGCCGCAACTTCGGACCGAGACCGTTCCACGGCCGTGCGGGCGGGCCGACCGGCCCAATGCGTGCTGGAAGGATTACCGAAGCCCCGTTCCATCTCCGCGCGCATGGCCTCGGCGGCCTCCGGTGCAAGCGGCGTACTGGCGTTGCAGTCCAGGTAGATCCTGCGCATGAAACGGAGCATAACAGCCCGCGCGCCCGGAATCCGCCCTGCGCCGACGGATCAGGTCAGGCGCTGGACGAGCGCGGGGCCGTCGGGCCTCACGGGTCCCGTTCGGAGTCGCGGATCAGGCCTCGAGGCCTTCCCGCAAGGCGTGTATCGCGCGATTCTCGATCTGCCGGATGCGTTCGGCGGAGACGCCGTATTCGTCCGCCAGTTCGTGCAACGTGGCCTTGGGTTCGATCATGTACCGCCGGACCAGGATGTCGCGGCTGCGTGTATCGAGCGCGTGCAGCGAGCGCTGCACCCGCGCCTGATAGTGGTGGTTCCAGTCGGCATCTTCCGCGACCTGCGCCGGGTCGGCGTGGGGATCGGACGCGAGCTGCTCGGATGGAACCAGGTACCCGCGGTCGTCATCGTCCTGCGGGTCGGGATCGAAGCTGGTGTCGCGCCCCGCCAGGCGGCTCTCCATTTCGAGCACATCGCTTTCCGGGACACCGAGATCGCGCGCGACCGTGGCCACTTCCTCCCGATTCAGCCAGCCGAGCCGTTGTTTGCTCTGACGCAGGTTGAAGAAGAGCTTGCGCTGGGCCTTGGTGGTGGCCACCTTCACGATGCGCCAGTTGCGCAGGATGAATTCGTGAATCTCGGCGCGGATCCAGTGCACGGCAAAGGACACCAGACGCACGCCCTGCGCCGGATCGAAGCGGCGCACGGCCTTCATGAGACCGATATTGCCTTCCTGGATCAAATCGTTGAGCGGCAGCCCGTAGCCGCTGTAGCCACGTGCCACGTGAACCACGAAACGAAGATTGTGCAGGATCAGGCGCCGGGCCGCGTCGAGATTTTGGCGTTCGTGGAGCTCGCGTGCGAGCCGCTGCTCCTCTTCGACATCGAGCACCTCGTAACGGCCCACGGCCGCGAGGTATTGATCGAGATTGCCCAATGGGACCGGCATGTCCAAGGGCTTGTGCACCAATTCCTGGCTCATGTGGGTCTCCTCCCTAAAAACACGTCCGAATTTTAGCAGTCCGGAACTTAGAGTGCTAATGGGTGGGGTGGTTCCCGTGTCGTGTGAGGGGGAATCAGGGGTGGGTGTCAGCATGCAGGGCGACTGCGGCACCGATTCGCGCACCCACCCAGCCCAGCACCAACCCCGCAGCGATCAGGATCAGCGCGAGCTGGGTTTCCGGCGTCGCGAAATGCAGTGGGAGATCGAATGCGGCTGCTGCTGACTCCACCGGCGCCCGGGTGAAATGGACACCGGCCCAGAGCAGGCCGAAGCTGAAAAGACCCCCACCCAGGCCGATCCAAAGCCCCGTGTACAGTGAGGGGCGGCGGAGGAATCGGTCGGTCGCCCCCGTGATCCGGGAGATCGCGATCTCCTCGTTACGTTCGCGCAATTCCGAGGCGGCCGCCACAGCCAGGATCAGCATGACACCCAATGCGAGCAGACCACCGACGACCAGCAACACACGGGTTCCGGCCCGGTGCAGGGCCTGGAGACGCCGCACCCATTCGTGATCGCTGACCACGGTGGCTGCGGGTAACACCTGACGCAACCGCGATTCCAGGTTGCGCACGGCCTCCGGCGTACGTTCCAGAGGCAGCACCTCGATCACTGCGGGCAGCGGGTTGTCTTCCAGCCAGTCCAGGAGGGCGGTATCGGGAAGGTCCGCCCGGTAGCGGGCCAGTGCCTGATCGGCGCTCTGTGCAGTCGTTCGGGCGACACCCTGCAGTGCATCGACGCGTTCGACGGCTGCCTGCAGCTCGGTTTCCGAGGTGCTGTCCAGGTAGAGTGCGATCCTCGGTTCATGATCCACCGCCGCAGAAAGTTCCCGGGCGTTCTCGAGAAGCAGCCAGAGATAGGCGGGCAGGGCGAGGATGAAACCGAGGACGGCGATCAGGATCAGCGTTTGCCCCGGCGCGTGCAGGCGCCGTCCGAGGCTGCGCCGGGCCGCGTCGGCGTGATTATGCAGCCAGGCCTCAAGGCAGCCGGCGCGTTCGGCTGGCTCCTTCACGCGGGTTCCCCGGCGGGCGGCTGCTGACGCGCCTCCAGACGTCCGTTTTCGAGGTGCAGCATGGGGCGGCCGAGCGCCGCAATCAGTTCGAGATCGTGGCTTGCGATCAACGCGGTCATGCCGACCCGGTTGAAATCCAGGAACAGTTCCATGATTTCCCGAGACAGGGCGGGATCGAGATTTCCGGTCGGTTCATCCGCCAGCAGCAGTGCCGGACGATGCACGATGGCACGGGCGATGCCGACTCGCTGTTGTTCGCCGGCCGAAAGCGTCTGGGGCCTCGCATTCTCCTTCTGCAGCAGTCCGACCTTGTCCAGCGACGCACGGACCCGTTTGCGCGCTTCGGTTCGTCGAAAGCCGAGAATCTCGAGTGGCAGTGCGACATTGGCATG
>SLNI01000157.1 GCA_007133115.1 Thioalkalivibrio sp.
CGACCCAGATCGCCCAGTTCCCCGATCAGGGCGAACACCACGTCGAGCGTCACCAGCAGCAACAGCGCGAAAAGCGTACCGATCACCACCTGTGTGATGACATAACGGCCCAGGATGGTGGTCATGCGAAACGCATCCGGATCCGGCCCCCCAGATCCTTCAGCAGCGCCTGGCGCCATGAAAACCAGCCCCAGGCCGCCAACGGGATCAGGTGCACCCACCAGAGACCCAGCCAGATCGGCGTAATCCCGTCCGCGAGCCAGGATTTACCAAGGATCAGAAAGTTCGCATAGGCGACATAGACGAGAATGGCCACCGGAACCCGCGCGAAGCGGCCGCTACGCGGGGGCATGAGACCCAGCGGCAGCACCGCGAGGGCGAGCATCAGGACCGACACGGGGAGCGCGATGCGCCATTCGATTTCGGCGCGAAAAGGAGCCTCGTGACGCTGGGCCCAGAGCTCAGCCATCGGCAGTCCGTCCAGGTTCCTGCGGGGTGGCGCAGCCGCCGGGTCCGGAACCGACATGCGCATGCGTTCGAACTCGAGCAACTGAAAGGCGCCTTCGCCAGGCACCCCGACATACCGGTGCCCATCTTCAAGCACGAGGAAGCGCTCACCGCCCTCCACGGCCGCGAGACCCCGCTGAGCGACCGTGACTTCAGCTTTCCCGGCCTTTTCATCGTAGATGAACACGTTCAGGAGCATCTCGCGATCGGGGCTGAAACTCTCTGCGAAGAAAACCTGCTGGCCCACCCTCGAACGCAGGAAACGGCCGGGCGTGATGCCGACCAGGTCGGAGCGCTGACCGGCATCGGCACGCAACTGGTCCACCCAGTACTCGATGCGGGGCACCACCGCCGACATCATGATGGCCAGCAACAAGGCCGCGGGCGCCGCCACCATGAAGATCGCCTTGTAGATGCGCGCGAAGGAAACCCCGCCCGCCTGCATCGCGATCAGTTCGCTGTCGCGTTGCAGGCGGCCGAGCACGAACAGGAAAGCGAGAAAAAGCGCCACGGGCCAGAACAGCAGCAGCGCCCGGAAGGACCCCAGGGCCACCAGCGTCGGAAGAATGTCGATGGGAATCCTCCCTTCGGCCACGTCGCGCAGCGTACGACCCAGCACGCCGCCGATGATGACCAGAAGCATCAGCGCGGTGACGGCGCCCTGGGATACGACGAATTCACGCGCGAGAAACCGCTCGATCACGTTCGGACGGATCATCGGGCCGATCCACGGAATGCAGGCGGACGGCACCGAGAAACCATCACACCGTGATACGTCATCTTGTTGGTTTCGTCACGCACGCTGCTAAGATTACCGATCATTTCTCTTCCCGTCCCGGGGGCCCCCAATGAAATTCTCGGTTACCGCCGCTCCGATCACCCAGTCCAAGGCTGCCCTGCGGGTCGTGGGAATCGTTCGCAAGCGCAAGCTCACCGAGGCGGCCGAAGCCCTCGACGCTGTGTTGGGCGGCGTATTGTCCGGCACCCTGAAGGCCGGGGAATCCGACGGAGACGCCGGCAGTGCCCTGCTCATTCCGACGAATGTGAAGGCCGTCCCCGGAACCGTGCTGATTGGCCTGGGCCCGCGCAAGGAATACAACGCGAAGAGCGCGCGCAAGGCCTGCGGCACGATCGCCAGGCTGCTGACCGAGCGGCCGGGTGCATCGGCGGCGCTCGCAATCGCGGAGCTGGTACCCCCGGATCAGGATCCGGGCTGGCTGGTGCACACGCTAGTGGCCGCACTCGGTGACGCGGCTTATCGCTTCAGCACCTACAAGGGCAAGGAAGACGTGAAACCGGTTCGGCTGCAGAAGGTGGATCTGCACGTCAACGAAGACCAGCTCGAGGACGCCCGGCAGGCCTGTCTTCAGGCCGAGGCGATTGTCGCCGGTTCCAACCATGCGCGGGACCTCGGCAATACGCCACCGAATGATCTCTACCCGGAAGCCCTGGCCGAATCGGCGGTGAACCTGGCCAAACACTACCGCAAACTCAAGGTCACCGTCCTGGACGAAAAGGATCTCGAGGAACTCGGCGCGAACGCGATTCTGGCCGTCGGACGCGGCTCGGAACGCCCCCCGCGCCTGGTGGCACTGGAATACCGTGGCGCGAACAAGGACGAAGCCCCGATCGTGCTGGTCGGCAAGGGAATCACCTTCGACACGGGCGGCATCTCGCTCAAGCCGGGCGAAGCCATGGACGAGATGAAATACGACATGTGCGGTGCCGCTTCAGTGCTCGGCGTGATGAAAGCCGTGGCCGAACTGAAACTTCCGCTCAACGTGGTCGGCGTGGTCACCAGTGCCGAGAACATGCCCGACGGGCGCGCGGCCCGCCCGGGAGACATCGTGAAAACCCTTTCCGGCCAGACCGTCGAAATCCTGAACACCGACGCCGAAGGCCGACTCGTTCTCTGTGATGCCCTGACCTGGGTCGAGCGGTTCAAGCCCAAAGCGGTGATCGACATCGCCACCCTCACCGGCGCCTGCATCATCGCGCTGGGCCATCAAACCAGTGCCGTGCTCGGAAACAACGCCGACCTGATCGATGCGCTGAAAAAGGCCGGCACTGCGAGCCACGACCGCGCCTGGGAACTGCCCCTCTGGGAGGAATACCAGGAACAGCTGAAGAGCAATTTCGCGGACATGGCCAACATTGGCGGGCGTCCCGCAGGCGCCATTACCGCGGCCTGCTTCCTGGCGCGCTATGCCGAGAACTATCCCTGGGCGCATCTGGACATCGCCGGCGTGGCCTGGAAGAGCGGCAAGGAGAAAGGCGCGACCGGCCGGCCGGTGCCACTCCTGATGCATTACCTGCTCGACCAGGCGGCCGCGAAGTAGCGGGCGCATGACGCGGGTCGACTTCTACCTGCTGGCCGCGCGCGAGGAGCGTGCGCGCCGGCTGTTCGCCTGCCGTCTGGCACGCAAGGCCTTCAGCCTGGGACACCGCGTGCACATCCACACACCCGATGACGAGACCACGCAGGATCTCGATACGCTCCTGTGGACCTTTGAGGGCACATCCTTCCTGCCCCACGGTACCGACGTCAACGACCCGGACAGCCCCGTGACCGTGCACGCGTCCCATACACCCGAGGATCGCTGCGACGTGCTGATCAACCTGGCGCCGTCGATCCCCGAATATTTCGGACGCTTTGAACGCATCGCGGAAGTCGTGGGCGCCGGCGACACCGAACGGGCGGCCGGACGGGATCGGTACCGTTTCTTCAAGGAACG
>SLNI01000044.1 GCA_007133115.1 Thioalkalivibrio sp.
GCCGGCTGGCTCACCTCGATCCTGCGCGCCTTCCTGCTGCTCTACGAAGCCCTGGTCAAGGCTGGAAACATTGATCTTTCACGGCAGTTGTCCCCGTATATCCGGCCGTTCCCGGGACGCTATGTACGCAGGGTGCTTCAGGCGGACTATGCGCCGGACATCGCTGAGCTGATCGACGATTATCTGGAATACAACCCGACCCGGAACCGCCCGCTGGACCTCCTGCCCCTGTTCGCGCACATCGATCAGGACCGGGTCATGGCCGCACCGGTGGAACGTGACCTCATCAAGGCACGCCCGGCCTTCCACTACCGCCTGCCCAACTGCGAGATCGACGACCCGGACTGGAGCCTGGCGCGTCCGTTCAACGGCTGGGCCAGCGTGGAGCATCTCGCGGCGAACGCCGCAGAGCTCTCCGCCGAGAGTGAGGCATACCTCGCGCGGCCTTTTCAGGCACTGGGGCAATTTGCGGATCAATGGGCGCATCGTATCCGTGACGGATTCTGATCCCCAATTCGGAACCGCCCCCGGACGTCTCCGACGCCCGTTGGTCGCCGTTACCGGACCCGACCGGGGCGGATGGGCCGCATGGGTGTTCACGGCCTGGGCGGTGCGCCGGGCCGGTGGTCGCCCCCTGCGCATACGCCCCGCGAAACCGCATCACTATTGCCGTTTCCATGGACTGATCGTGGGCGGCGGCGCGGATGTCGATCCTCGCCTCTACGAAAACCCGGAGGGACCCGCCCACGAGGAGATCCATGCCGTCGAACGGCGACTCTCGCAGCGGTTGATCGGATACGCGTTCTACCCGTTGCTATGGCTGCTCCGAAGGCTGTTTCAATCGCATGGCGGGAGCCTGGATCTCGAGCGTGACCGGATGGAAAAGGCCATGATCCATCGCGCGCTCGAGGAACGGCGGCCGATCCTGGGCATCTGCCGCGGCATGCAACTGATCAACGTCGTGCGTGGAGGGTCCCTCCAACGCGATCTTGCCGGCTTCTACACCGAAACCCCACGTCTGCGCAGCGTGCTGCCCGTGAAGAAAGTGGAACTCGAACCCGGGTCACGGCTCGCCGGAATCCTGGAGGAGCCCTGGATCCAGGTCAACGCCTTGCACAACCAGGCAGTGGATGCGCTGGGCCGGAACATGAGGGTCTCCGGTCGCGAGCCCGCGGGTGTCATCCAGGCGATCGAAGCGAACGACCGCTGGTGCATCGGCGTGCAGTGGCATCCCGAGTACCTTCCGCAGAAAACCACTCAGCGCCGCCTGTTCCAGGCACTCGTAGACAACGCACTGGAGGCGGACACTCGAGACGGTCACTCCCCTGCCGGATAGACGAGCCCCAGACCACCGAGTCCACAATAGCCGCCGGGGTTCTTGGCCAGGTACTGCTGGTGATACGCCTCGGCAAAGAAAAAGGCATCGAGAACCTGGATCTCGGTGGTGGCCGGGCTACGTCCCGCTCGTTCCAGAACGCTGCAAAAGCGCTCGAGGCTCGCTTCCGCCAGCGGCCGCTGCCCGGCGTTGTCCAGATAAATCCCCGAGCGGTACTGCGTGCCTACGTCGTTGCCCTGCCGCATGCCCTGCGTGGGGTCGTGCCCTTCCCAGAACACCTTGAACAGCGCGTCCAGATCGGTTCGCGACGGATCGAACACCACCCTCACGAGTTCATTGTGCCCGGTCAGGCCGGAACACACCTCGCGATAGGTCGGGTTTGGCGTGTACCCCGCCCCGTACCCGACCGCGGTGGTGAACACGCCCGGCAGCTTCCAGAACAGCTTCTCAGCCCCCCAGAAACACCCCATCCCGAAATGGATGAGTTGCATCCCCTCGGGGTAAGGCGGCGCAAGGGGAGCCTCCAGCACAGCGTGCCGAACGGGTACGGGCATCGGTTCGCTTCGACCCGCCAGGGCCTCCGACGCATCGGGCATACGGGTCTTGTGCATAGCGGCAAACAGCATGAAAACCTCCGGGTTGACGCGCGTCAGGGGATTTTGGGCTCGATGCGGAGCAGCTCTCCGTCATCGTGGTCGGTCAACACGTAGATCAACCCGTCGTGCACGCGGACATCCCGAATCCGCCGATTCAGGTCACCGAGCATGCGCACTTCCGAAACGACACCATTGTCGGCATCAAGCCGAAGTCGTGCGAGATGCCGATGCGCCAGCGCGCCGACCAGAAGATCACCATCCCAATCGGGAAAGGGCTCACCCTGGTAGAACGCCATTCCGGAAGGCGCGATGGAAGGTGTCCAGAAATGCAGGGGCTGTTCCATCGAGGCCTGCGCACGCAGGCCCTCACCGATCGGCGCACCCGAGTAATCGATCCCGTGGCTGATCACCGGCCAGCCGTAATTGCGTCCAGCCTCGATGATGTTGATCTCGTCACCGCCGCGTGGCCCGTGCTCATGCTCCCAGAGCGCACCCGTGCGCGGGTGCAGAGTCATCCCCTGGGGATTGCGCACCCCGTAGGCGTAGATCTCGGGTCGAGCCTCCGGTTGCCCGACAAAGGGGTTGTCGTCCGGAACCCGCCCGTCATCGTGCAGCCGCACGATGCTGCCGGCGTGGTCGTCCAGACGCTGTGCCCGGGGCATATCCCCCCGGTCACCGATCGAGACATACAGGAATCCGTCATCGTCGAACACGATGCGGCTGCCGAAATGGCGCCCGCCGCGGCTCGCGGGCTCGGCGACGAACAAGACCTCGACGTCCTTCAGGGCATCATGCTCGAAGCGACCCCGTGCGAGATGGGTCGTCACACCCCGCCCTGCCGCAGCAGCATAGGTGAAATAGAGCCAGCGGTTTTCCGAGAAACGCGGGTGGGGCACCACGTCCAGCAGTCCACCCTGCCCGGTGGCCGCGATTTCGGGGAGCCCCGGTACCGGCGCGGCCTGCAATGCGCCATCCCGGAAAATCCGTAGACGCCCCGGTCGCTCGCTGATCAGGAGTTCGTCACCCGGCAGAAAAGCGATGGCCCAGGGATGGTCCAGCCCATCCGCAAGTGTCACCACCCGGTAGTCCCGGGCAGCCGGCGGGGACCCCGGCTCACCCGCACACGCGAGAGGACTCACCACGATCAGCAGCATGGCCAGCCAGGCCGCCCAGCGCATTGCGCCCAGTCTGAACATCACGGTTCCGCTCCAAGGTATGGCTTACGCTGTTTTGTCTCCGTCAGCGCGTTCGGGTTCCGCTGGAAGCAGGCTGGTTCGGGCACACTCCTGAGCCAGA
>SLNI01000209.1 GCA_007133115.1 Thioalkalivibrio sp.
GCGGCACTCGGGATTTACCTGTTGGCCTCGTCGATCCAGGGCTGGTTCTTTGGGCGCATCAACTGGATACTGCGCGTGTTGGTATTGGGGGCGGCGCTGGGGATGATCGGCGGCGGGCTGCAGTCGGATATCATCGGCCTCAGCGTCGCCGCGGTGATCTTCGCGGTGCAACGCTTGCTGCTGAATCCGGCCAAGGCCTAGTGGGCCGTGCGTTGCGATCGACAGGTCCTTCAAGGGTGGGGCCTGCGGCTTTGAGGAGACGTGAATGTATCAACACATATTCGTCGCGATCGATGACAGCCCGACGTCGCGCAAGGCGCTGAAGGAGGCCATCTCGCTCGCAAAGATCCATAGCGCGACGCTGGAAATCGCACATGCGATCGACGAGAACCTGGTGCACGTGTTTCACTCCAAGGGCATGACCACGACCACCCGGAAAGAGCTGAAGCAGGTGCTCCGGACCGATGCGGAGGCCTGCCTGGAACGCGCGGTGGAACGGGCCCGGAAGGCCGGCGTGGAGGCCACACCCCGCCTGCTCCGGGGGCACGGCGAACCCATCTCCGATGTCATCGCCAGCGCGATCCGGGAATCCGGCGCCGACCTGCTCGTGGTCGGCTCGCACGGGCGCCGCGGGGTACGCCGGCTGTTTCTCGGCAGCGTGGCGGAAAACCTGGTGCGCAAGGTGGGCATCTCGGTCCTGATGGTGCGGGGCCCTGAGCCCGCCGACGACGAGGGATGAAGCTGGCGCACTCGCCTCAGGTAATCGGGACGAGATTTGCGAAGCTGACGACGAGCCACTTCGAACCCGCGCCGGAGAAGTTCACCTGCACCCGCGCCGAGGCACCGCTACCCTCGTAGTCCGTGATCACGCCCTCGCCGAACTTGCCATGCCGCACCCGAGCGCCCACCGCTATTCCAGGAGGTGGCGCGCCCTCGGCAGATCCGTGCAGACGTCCGGGAGCCGCCCCGGAAAACCGACGCGCCGGCTGGATGCGCGCGGGGGGCCGCAGATGCTCGATCCGCTCCGGGGGCAACTCGCTGACGAAGCGTGACGGAATGTTGTGCGACTCCCGGCCGTACAGCCGCCGGGTTTCGGCATAGGTGAGATACAGTTCACGCTCGGCGCGGGTCATGCCCACGTAGGCCAGCCGGCGCTCCTCCTCCAGGCGCCCCGGCTCCTCCATCGACCGCCCGTTCGGGAACAACCCTTCCTCGAGCCCGGTCAGGAAAACCAGCGGAAATTCCAGTCCCTTGGCCGAATGCAGGGTCATCAATTGCACCGCGTCCTGGTGCGGGTCTGCAGCACCCTCGCCGGCCTCGAGTGCGGCATGGGCAAGGAACTCCGTCAGCCCGCCCGGCGCATCGCTGTCGACCGCCGGAGCTTCCTGTTCGAACGCACGGGCCGCACCGATCAGTTCGTCGAGGTTCTCGACCCGCGCCTGTCCGCGCTCGCCCTTCTCATTCAGGAAATGCTCCTTCAGACCCGCGCAGTCGATGGCACGAGCCACCTGATCGGGCAGGCTCCGGGAGGCGGAATCTTCACGCAGACGCTCCAGGATCGTCAGGAAACCCGCCACCGCGTTCCGGGCACGGCCTGTCAGGCGGTCGTCTCCCACCGCGGCGAGCGCAGCCTGCTGGAGACTCAGCGTCTGCTGCTGCGCCAGCTCGCGCAGTTCATCCAGCGTTTTTTCCCCGATTCCGCGGGGCGGCTGATTCACCACGCGCAGGAACGCCGTGTCATCGTCGCCGTTCTCGACCAGCCGCAGGTACGCCAGCGCGTCCTTGATCTCCTGACGCTCGAAAAAGCGCAGCCCCCCGTAGACCCGGTAGGGCATGCGGCGCGCGATGAAGGTCTCCTCCAGCACCCGGGACTGGGCGTTGGACCGGTACAGCACCGCGCATTCCCGGTACAACCCGCCCTGGTCCACATGGCGCGCGATCGTCTCGGCGACGAAGCGGGCCTCGTCCTGCTCGTTGATGGCGGCGAACACGCGCACCGGCGCTCCGTCACGCCCCTCGGTCCAGAGTTCCTTGCCCAGGCGACCTTGATTGTGCCGGATCAGCGCGTTGGCCGCGTTGAGGATATTGGCGCTGGAACGGTAGTTCTGCTCCAGCCGGATCAGCTGCGTGCCGGGGAAGTCCTTCTGGAAATGCTGCAGGTTTTCGATCCGCGCGCCCCGCCAGCCATAGATGGACTGGTCGTCATCACCCACCGCGAACACCGGGGCATCCGATCCCGCAAGCAGACGCAGCCATCCATACTGGATGTCGTTGGTATCCTGGAATTCGTCGACCAGCAGGTGGCGAAACCGGGACTGGTAATGGTCGAGCAGCGCCGCATTGTCACGCAGCAGTTCCAGCGAACGCAGCAGCAGTTCGGCGAAATCCACGACTCCAGCCCGCGTACAGGCCTGTTCGTAGGCCGTGTAGACGCGGACCCACTGGCGCGAGATCGCGTCGCCGGTATCCGGCAGATGCGCGGGGCGCCGGCCTTCATCCTTGCGCGCGTTGATGAACCATTGCGCCTGTCGCGGTGGCCAGCGCGCCTCGTCCATCTCGAGCGAGCGCAGGATGCGGCGAATCAGCCGAAGCTGGTCGTCGCTGTCCAGGATCTGGAAACTCTGGGGAAGTCCGGCCTCCTGCCAGTGCTGCCGGAGCAGCCGATGCGCGAGCCCATGGAAAGTCCCCACCCACAGTCCGCTGACCGGGGCACCGAGCAGCGTCTCGATGCGGCCTCGCATTTCGTTCGCGGCCTTGTTGGTGAAGGTGACCGCGAGCAGGTTCCATGGAGCGAGCCCTTCGACCTCGATCAGCCAGGCGATGCGGTGCACCAGCACCCGCGTCTTGCCGCTGCCGGCGCCGGCCAGCACCAGCGCGGGACCGGGCGGCGCGGCAACCGCTTCACGCTGTGCAGGGTTGAGGGTATCCAGAAGGCGGGAAACATCCATGGCGGAATGGTATCAAACGGATGTGGAAACATGTCCCGGATTGGCCGATTTACCGGAATTTCCGGGCATTTCGCGCTAAGCTGAAGAGCGATGGAACGCTTTCCCCGACCCGGCCCCGGAGAGCCCGAAAAGGTCATGAACGAACCTCCCGCACGGCAGCAGACCCTTGCGATGCTGCGCCGCATGGACCTCCACCCGGACAGCATGGCGTTTGCCGAAACGTTGTTCGA
>SLNI01000151.1 GCA_007133115.1 Thioalkalivibrio sp.
ATGGGCTAGCGCGAACAGAACCTGCATCAGGCCCTCTTCGATGCGCTTCGCGATCCGGATCTCACCCTCGCGGGTCAGCAGTTCGACCGTACCCATCTCGCGCATGTACATGCGTACCGGGTCCGTCGTGCGCCCGAAGTCGCTGTCGACAGCCGCAAGGGCAGCTACGGCATCCTCGGCGTCGTCATCGCTGGAGACACTGCCGTCGGAAAGGAGTAGCGTATCGGCATCGGGCGCCTGTTCGTGAACCGCAATGCCCATATCGTTGATCATCGCAATGATGTCTTCGATCTGCTCGGAGTCGATGATCGAGTCGGGCAGGTGGTCATTGACCTCCGTGTAGGTCAGGTAGCCCTGCTCCTTGCCCTTGGCAATGAGTTCCTTGAGCTGGGACTGCTGCTCTTCACGATTCATCGCGCGCGTACTCCGGGGTCGGTCGTCTGAAAACGAATCAAACAGTATAGCAGAAAATACTGATCTTGAGATGGCCGCAGGGTGCGGTGAGTGCGTGCGCGGGTCACGTAGCCTGGGTTGATCCAGGGTCACAAGACTTACCGGCCACTGCACTCAAGGGCCGCCCACTATCGTGGCTTGCCTTGCATTCGCTCCGCACCCTCACTCGATAATAGGTGGCGTTGGCCGGCTTTCAAGGTGAATCGGCGATTTCCCGGTAATCGGGCTCAGCCCGTACGGCCTTTCCGGGAAAGGGTCGTCTGTAGACGCTTGAGTTCCTGGATTTCTTCCGGGGTCAGTGGACGCGCGGCCGCACTGAGGCTGCGCAGTCGATCCCGGCTGTATTCCCGAAACAGGCGTTCGGCGCTGTCCAGGGCAATTTCCACGGAGAGTTCCGGACTTTCGTCCCCCAGGGGCAGGCTGGCCAGTGCCGCGAGGCGTTCGAAGAAGCTCTCGTCGCGAAAATGCTCCAGCAGCCGTGCCGTGGAGATGTTGGGTACGGTGGCGATGCGCTCGAGGATCGCCGACAGAATTCGTGCGGCACGCGTATCCGTTTCCGCCAGCCGCTGGATTTCCGCTGCGTCCCAAGGGCTCTGGGGTAGTTGTACCATGCGCGTCAGCAGCGCGCCCCAGAGTTGGTTGGGCGCCCCGCTGTTTGCCCGCGCGGCGCTGGCGGTCCGCGCGGGAGAACGGGTCGGCCGTGGTTCGCTGTCGTCGTCCAGCATGGTCTCGATGCGCGCGGCGGGGCTGTGGGTCTGCTCGGCGACCAATTCGCTGAGCTGGCCTCGAAACAGCGGGTCCGTGACGCTGCGAATCAAGGTCACCGCCTCATGCGCAAAGCGGCTGCGGCCCTCGGCGGTTTGCAGGGGATGCCGCTCGGCCAGCAGGCGCATCAGGGTTTCCGACAGGACGGCGGCGCCGTCCAGCCGCTCGCGCCAACCGTCCAGCCCTTCACGGCGCACGAGGCTGTCCGGGTCGTCACCTTCGGGGAGGAACAGCACGCGGACTTCGCGCATGCCCTGCATCACGGGCAGTGCCTGTTCGATCGAACGCCAGGCTGCGCGCCGTCCCGCGGCATCGCCGTCGAAACACAGCACCAGTTTCGGCACCTGACGGAACAGCAGGTCCAGGTGGCTGCGGGTCAGCGCGGTCCCCATGCAGGCGACCGCGCGGTGGAACCCCGCCTGCGCGAGGCTGACCACGTCCATGTAGCCCTCCGTGACCACCAGTTCCTCGAGTCGTGTTTCCGCCCGCCGCGCCTCGAACAGCCCGTAGACCGTGTGGCCCTTGTGGAAGACGGTGGATTCCGGGCTGTTCAGATACTTGGGTTCGCCGGGCTCGATCAGCCGGCCGCCGAAGCCCGTGACCCGGCCGCGCCGGTCCCGGATCGGGAACAGAATGCGGGCTCGGAAGCGGTCGCGCAGCGTGCCGTCATCGCGTCTGGCAATGAGCCCGGCCTGAACCAGGTCTTCGGTGCTGAACCGGTCGCGCAGGGCGCGTACGAGGTTGTCCGGCGCGGGCGGTGCCCAGCCGATCGCGTAGTCCCGCGCTGTATTGCCGTCGATGCCGCGATCCTTGAGATAGGTGATCGCGGAGGGGGTTGTTTTCAATTGCTCGACGTAAAACGTCATGGCGGCGTCCAGTGCCGCGAAGAGGTGTCCCGTGGGCTCCGCGCCCGGGCTCTCGGCGTCCCGGGGAACCTCGAGCCCGGCCCATTCGGCCAGCAGTTCGATGGCTTCCGGGAAGGACAGGTTCTCGTGCTCCATCAGAAAGCTGATGGCGGTTCCATGGGCGCCGCAACCAAAGCAGTGATAGAACTGCTTGCGCGGTGAGACGAAGAACGAAGGTGTCTTTTCGCCGTGGAATGGGCAGCAGGCCGCGAATTCGTGGCCCGATTTCTTGAGCGGCACGTAACGCTGGATCAGCTCGACGAGGTCTGTCCGCTCGAGCAATTCGTCGATGAAGACCTGGGGAATGCGTCCCGCCATGCCGGATCCCGGGCTCGTGCCGTTTTCTTCGCCGGCCCGCCTTACCTCAGGATCTGCTGTACGGAACCCAGCGTGCGGATCCAGGGACGGTCTTCACGCGCGGCGGCCGGCAAGCCGCCCAGCGCGCTTTCCGCGGCGTCACGGTCCGGGAAGCTGCCCGCGAGCGCCACGATCATGTCACGGTTCTGCGACTGGATTCTGACGTAACGGATGCTGGTCAGTCCGTGCTGTTGAACGAAATTGCGCGCCGTTGCGAGGTCCGAAGCCGCGACCAGCTGAATGGTGAATCGCTCGGGATTCTGGCGCAGCAGCCAAGCGCGGTCTTCGGCGATGGCGGCCCGGTCGGCCGGCGTTTCAGGTGTTGCCGGGGGCGCGGTTGGCGCCGGTGCCGGAGCGGGTTCTGGAGCCGGAGCGGGTTCTGGAGCCGGAGCGGGTTCCGGAGCCGGAGCGGGTTCCGGAGCCGGGGCGGGTTCCGGAGCCGGGGCGGGTTCCGGAGCCGGGGCGGGTTCCGGAGCCGGGGCGGGTTCCGGTGCTGGAGCGGGTTCCGGTGCCGGGGTGGGTTCCGGTGCCGGGGCGGGTTCGAGCGTGGTGCCGGGAGCCCGAGGGATCGGCGGCTCGAAGGGCACCTCCACCAGGTCCAGACCCTCGACCTCGGACACCGCGGGCTCCGGTTCCATCGGGCGCGGCGGCGGCAGGGGCAGTTCCACGGTGGTGCCTTCGGGTGTCGG
>SLNI01000236.1 GCA_007133115.1 Thioalkalivibrio sp.
CGCGAGCGGGTGAAGGGCGCAATGGCCGCCAGCCTGAACCTGCGCGACAGTCTGCAGCAGGCCGACCGCGCCGCCAAGCTGCTCGCGGAGGGTCGTGACTTTCCCGATTTCGAGGCGGCCTACCTGGGATTCCGGCAGCAGCTTCTGGCTTTCATCGAAAGCCACGAACAACGTTGGGGGGATCTGCTGGAGAGTCTCTACGGCGAATCCGGCGACGACGACGGGGAAGAGGACTGACGCCCGTGGGACAGGAAATCGACGAGGAACGCTTCACCCCCGAAGACTACGAACGCTTCGGTCGCGCGTTGTCGCGGGAGACCGAACGGCTGGGGCACTGGCTAAGCGCACAGGAGGCCTCGCCTTCCCGGCCTCCCCGGCTGGGATTCGAGATCGAGGCCTGGCTGATCGACCCCGAATGCCAGCCGCTACCGCGCAATGAGACCTTTCTGGAGGCTTTCGACAACCCGCTGGCCACAGTGGAATTGGCCCAGTTCAACGTGGAACTCAACTCCAGCGTGTTTCACACCGGGCCCGACTGCTATCACCAGATGATGACCGAGCTGGGCGCGACCCTGCGCCGGGCCCGCGCCGCCGCCCGTCGGATCGGTGGCGATATCCTGCTCGCCGGGTCGCTGCCGACGCTGCTGCCGGAACATCTCGGGATGCATCACATGTCGCGGCGCACCCGCTTCCGCGCCCTGAACGCAGCGGTGCTCGAAAGCCGGGCGCAACGTCCCCTGCGTCTGGACATCGAGGGGCAGGAACATCTGCATCACGAGCATTGCGGCGTGATGCTGGAAGCCGCCGCCACGTCGTTCCAGATTCACATCGAAACCGCGCCGACCACGGCCCACCGGGTCTACAATGCCGCGCTGGCCGCGTCCGGGCCGGTGCTTGCGGCCGCGGGCAACACGCCGTTCGTGTTCGGGAAACGGCTGTGGGAGGAAACCCGCATCCCGTTGTTCGAACAGGCGGTGGAGGTGGGTGGGTTCGGGGACTCCGCGCGCGGTCCCCTGCGACGCGTCACCTTCGGCAGCGGCTACCTGCGCGAAAGCATCCAGGAGAGCTTCGTCGAGAATCTGGAGCACTTCCCGGTGTTGCTTCCGGCCCGCCTCGCCGAGAATGATCCGAAGCTCCCGCACCTGCGTCTGCACAATGGAACGATCTGGCGCTGGAACCGGCCGATTCTCGGGATCGAACCCGATGGCTCGTTCAACCTGCGCATCGAGCATCGCAGTTTTCCGGCCGGCCCCACCCTCACGGACATGCTCGCCAATGCCGCTTTCCTGCTCGGGCTGGTGGAAAGCCTGGTCGCCGAAGCCGGAAACGGCGCCGGCGACCTCCCGTTCGCGAACGCCCGCGACAACTTCTACGCGGCCGCGCGGTTCGGACTGAACAGCCGGCTGCACTGGGCGGGCGAGAGCAATCGCCCGGTGCGGCAACTGCTGCAACAGGACCTGCTGCCGAGGGCGGCCGAGGGCCTGCAGCGTCTCGAGGTCGATGGTAGCGAGTGCGATCACCTTCTGGGCATCATCGCCGCCCGCGTCGAGACGGGGCAGACCGGCAGTGACTGGCAGCAACGCTGGGTGGAGCGGCACGGTCGTGACATGGTCGCGTTGACGAAGGCGTACCGGGCCTGCCAGGAAACCGGGCATCCGGTCCACACCTGGAGCCTTTGATGCAGGCCGCACCGTTCGACGAATACACCGGATTGCCGGACGGCTTCCTCGACGTCTCGCCGGAGCAGCTGCACCGTTGTCTGCCGCGCCCCTCGGTGATCCGACTCGACGGAAGACGCCGACCCGCCCTGGCCGTAGTGCTGATGCTGCATGGCAACGAACCCGTGGGCCTCCAGGCCGTGCAGCGCCTGCTGCGCCGGTATACGGAGCGCCCCCTGCCGCGCGCGCTGACCCTGGTGATCGGGAACGTGCGCGCGGCCGCCGTGTCCCAGCGCCACCTCGACGACCAGCCGGACTTCAACCGGGTCTGGCCCGGAACGGAACAGGCGGGCTCACCCGAGGCCCTGATGTTTGCGCGGATCATCGACACCCTGCGCGCGGACGGGCTGTTCGCCGCCATCGACCTGCACAACAACACCGGCCGCAACCCGCATTACGCCTGCGTCAACGTCCTGGACGACACGTTTCTTCACCTGGCCGCGTTGTTCGGGCGTACGGTGGTGTATTTCACACGGCCGCGTGGGGTGGCGTCCATGGCCCTGGCCGCACTCGCGCCGTCCGTCACCGTGGAATGCGGACACCCCGGCGAGGAGGCCGGCATCCGCCACGCCGAAGAATTCATCGACAGCGCGATGCATCTGTCCGGGTTCCCCACCCGCGCGCCCGACCCGCGCTCGATCCAGATCTTTCACACGGTCGCGCAGCTCCGCGTGCGCCCGGGCCTGCACGTGAGCGTGGATGAACCGGCCGACGTGTTGCTGGAACCGAATATGGATTACCTGAATTTCCAGATCCTGCCGGCGGGAACCCGGTTGGTGCGCCAGGCGCGCCCCGGATTGCAGGCACTGACTGCCATCTCATCGGAAGGGCGGGACGTCACCGGGGACTATCTGGAAGAGGCGGGCCGGGACCTGCGGCTGCGCCGCCCGATGATGCCGTCCATGCTCACACTGGATACGCGTGTGATCGCGCAGGACTGCCTTGGCTACCTGATGGAGCCCCTGGATCTGACCCGGGACGCGCCCCCCGCCGTGCAACGGACCGGGGCCTGAAGCCCCACCCGGCCGAGCTCAGTCGTCGCGCTCGACCCGTTCCAGCCGTTGCGCGAGACGGTCACCCTTGCGGTAGTTGGGCAGATCGCGCGCCATGTCGACAAGCGCACGCTCGCGAGCGTCCTCGGTGTCATACCAGCGAAAGGATTCCCAGCCCGAACCGAGCAGGTGTGCCGCGCTGAGCGTGCTCCCCTCGGGCAGCGTGATACGGATACCGTAACGTTTCATCGGCGGGATCGCGGCGGGTGAGAGTTGGTGGCTACGCCCTGATTCGAACAGGGGACCCCATCATTATGAGTGATGTGCTCTAACCAGCTGAGCTACGTAGCCATGTGGGCTGCGAATTCTCGATTCCCGGTGGTCCAATGTCAAGCCGAAGGGCTTGGCCCACTAGATGCGCAGACGCTCGACCACGCGCCCGTCGCGCAGGTGCTC
>SLNI01000231.1 GCA_007133115.1 Thioalkalivibrio sp.
ATTTGCATGAAATGAGTCGGAGGAAATAACGGATGAATGTACTCGTCGTCGGCGCGGGTGGCCGAGAGCATGCGCTGGCCTGGAAACTGGCCCAATCGCACCGGGTGCAGCGCGTGCTCGTCGCACCCGGCAACGCCGGTACCGCGCGGGAGCCGAAGTGCGAGAATGCCGCCGTCGAAGCCACCGACATCGCGGGGCTGATCGCGCTGGCGCAGCGCGAGAACGTCGCGTTCACCGTGGTCGGACCCGAAGCACCTCTGGTCGACGGAATCGTCGATGCGTTTCGCGAACGGAAGCTCCGCATATTCGGGCCCACGGCCGCGTCGGCACAGCTCGAGGGCTCCAAGGCCTTCGCCAAGGACTTCATGCTGCGCCACGGCATCCCCACCGCCGCCTACGGCAGCTTCACCGACCTCGCCGCAGCCGAGGCCTTCGTGCATGCACACGGTGCGCCCATCGTGGTCAAGGCAGACGGTCTTGCCGCGGGCAAGGGCGTGATTCTGGCCCGGACCGAAGACGAAGCGCTCGCAGCCGTACGGGACATGCTGGCGGGGAACGCATTTGGTTTGGCGGGCCATCGCGTGGTCATCGAGGAGTTTCTCACCGGCGAGGAAGCGAGCTTCATCTGCATGATCGATGGCGAGCACATCCTGCCGCTGGCGAGCTCGCAGGACCACAAGGCCCGGGACGATGGCGACCGTGGCCCGAATACCGGCGGCATGGGCGCCTATTCCCCGGCACCCGTGGTGACACCGGAGCTGCATCGCCGCATCCTGGCCGAGGTGATCGAACCCACGCTGCGGGGCATGGCTGCCGAAGGCGAGCGCTACACCGGTTTCCTGTATGCCGGGGTCATGGTCGATCCCGACGGTAATCCGAAGGTGCTGGAGTTCAACTGCCGCTTTGGTGATCCCGAGACACAGCCCATCCTGATGCGCCTGCAGACCGATCTGACTGACTTGCTGGAAGCCGCCATCGAGGGTCGGCTCGATACCGTCGCCGCTGATTGGGATCCCCGCGTGGCGCTGGGCGTCGTGCTGGCCGCTGGCGGCTATCCGTTCGACTACGTCAAGGGGGACGTGATCAGCGGGCTGGACGCCGCCAACGGACCCGACGGTCACGTGTTTCACGCAGGCACGCGTCAGCGGGACGATGGCAGTGTCGTAACCGACGGCGGTCGGGTACTCTGCGTCGTGGGGCTGGGCCATGATTTTCGCGAAGCGCGTGAACACGCCTACGCGGCCTCGACCAAGATTCACTTCAAGCACATGTACGCGCGGACCGACATCGGCCACCGCGCCCTGGAACGAGGCTGACCAACCCATGGCAGGACGCAAGCCCCGTGGCGATACCTCCCCGAAACCTTCCCGGACACCCAAGGAGGTCCGTGCGATGACCAAACCCACTGAAACGAATCCGCGCCACATGTTGTCGCCGCTCTCGTGTGACAGCGACACGCTGAGGCAGTCGATTCGGGACGCCCTGGTGCGCGTGGTCGGCAAGGATCCGGAGTTGGCCACGGCCCGGGACTGGCTGCACGCAGTGTCCTACGCCATCCGGGAACGGATCATCGAGCGCCGCGTAGTAACCCGCCGGCAGTTCGCCGACCAGGACGTCAAGCGCGTCTACTACCTCTCGATGGAATACCTGATCGGCCGGATGCTGGAGGCCAACCTGCGCAACATGGGCATCTTTGACGCCACGCAAGCGGCCCTGCAGGATCTCGGCGTCGATTTCCGGGAAATCGCCCGGCTGGAGGAGGATGCAGCGCTGGGGAACGGCGGCCTGGGTCGGCTCGCGGCCTGCATCCTGGAATCGATGGCCACCCAGGGTTACCCGGGCTACGGGTACGGCATCCGCTACGAGTACGGGATGTTCCAGCAGCACATCGAACAGCATCGCCAGGTCGAACATCCGGACAATTGGCTGCGCTACGGCAATCCCTGGGAGTTCCCGCGCCCGGAGAAGATCTTCCCCGTGCGCTTCTACGGACACGTGATCGAGCATCACGAGGCCAACCGGGAGAACTGCTTCGCCTGGGAAGACGGCGAGGAAGTCCTCGCGATGGCCTATGACTTCCCGACCGCCGGCTACCAGCGGCGCAACGTGAACAACCTCCGCCTTTGGGCGGCGAAAGCGACCCGCGACTTCGACCTGCGCTATTTCAACGAGGGCGACTACATTCGCGCGGTGGCCGACAAGAGCGAATCCGAGACCATTTCCATGGTGCTCTATCCCAACGACGCCACGGCCATCGGCAAGGAACTGCGCCTCAAGCAGGAATATTTCTTTGTCTCCGCGTCCCTGCAGGACATCATCGATCGCCATTTCCAACTGGAGTACACCCTGGAGGAGTTGGCGGACAAGGTCGCGATCCAGCTCAACGACACCCACCCCGCCATCGCCGTCGCCGAACTGATGCGGCTGCTGGTCGATCAGCACCGAATGGCCTGGCGAGCGGCCTGGGATATCACGCGCAAGGTCTTCTCCTACACCAACCACACCCTGATGCCGGAAGCACTGGAGACCTGGCCCGTGGCGGTGATGGAGCGCGTACTACCCCGGCACATGGGCATCATCTACCGCATCAACCACGAATTCATCGAGGAGGTCCGCCACCGCTTCCCCGGCGACCATGATCTGCTGCGGCGCCTGTCGATCATCGACGAGGACCACGGCCGCCAGGTGCGCATGGCCCATCTCGCGGTCGTCGGTTCGCATCGGGTGAACGGGGTCGCGGCCCTGCACACCAATCTGCTGAAGAAGACGCTGTTTGCCGATTTCGACCGGATCTGGCCGGAGCGTTTCATCAATGTGACCAATGGCGTGACACCGCGACTGTGGATGATCCAGGCCAACCCCGGGCTTACCGAACTGATCGATTCCCGGATCGGCAAGATCTGGAAATTCGATCTGGATCATCTGAAGCAGCTCGCACCTTATGCGAAGGACGAGGCCACCCGAGCGGCGTTCCGGGAGGTCAAGCGCCGCAACAAGGAACGCCTCGCCGGGCTGGTGTTGAAGCGCACTGGGCTCGTCATCAGTCCCGACGTGATGTTCGACGTGCAGATCAAACGGATTCACGAATACAAGCGGCAGCTGCTGAAATTGCTGCACATGATCGAACTGTACCAGCGGATCCGCGAGGGCGAGAAGGTTCTGCCC
>SLNI01000277.1 GCA_007133115.1 Thioalkalivibrio sp.
AGACGATCGAGCAGCGTGCCGTCGATGCCCGGACCCTGATCCAGCACGTCGATCTGCACGCGGGCCCCGGTTCTGCGTCCGTGAATCATGATCCGGGCATCGGCGGGTGAGGCCTGCTCGGCGTTGGTCAGCAGGTTGATGAAGACCTGGAGAAGTTTTGAACGTGCACCCTGGACGGAAAGCCCCTCGAGCCCCTGGATTTCGTAGTGGATGTCCTTGCGCCCGGCCAGCCGGGTCAGCCGGATGGCCTCGGCGACCAATTCCTGCAGGTCGACCGGTTCGAAGCGGCTTCGGTGCGGTGTATCCGAGTGCGCGAAAGCGATCAGGGACTGCACGATGGAATTGATCCGTCGTGTCTGCGCGATGATGTCATCGGCGATCTCGCGAATCTCCCCGGGGTCGTCCTCCAGCGGCAGCGTCTGTGCCAGCGACGCGATGCCGGTGAGCGGGTTCCCGATCTCGTGGGCCACCCCGGCGGCGAAACGACCGATCGAGGCCAGTCGGTCCCCATGCGCCACTTCACTCTCCAGCTGCACCCGGGCGGTGACGTCCTCGATCAGGATCACGTGGCCTTCGCGGTGTCCGGCGGCGACTTCCAACGAGGATTTGTGCAGATTGAGCCGCCGCGGGCCGTGGCGGGTCTCCAGGTTCAGCTTGTAGATCTGCCGGTCGTTGCTTTCCAGAAAGGCCAGGAGCAACCCACCCCAGGGGCGTTCCAGGCGCTCGAGCGGGTGTCCCACGGTCTGCTCGGTTGGAATGCCGGTCATCTGTGTCAGCGCCTGATTCCAGCCCGTGACTTCCCCGCCCTCGGTGATGCTGCATACGCCGAGCGGCAGCTCGTGCAGGATCTGCCGGTGAAAGCGGCGAAGCGCATCCAGCTCGGCCGCCAGCCCGGTCAGCGGCAACCGTGCATCCTCGAGCTGCTGTTCGATCTGGCGCAGACCCTCGCCCAGGCTGGAGCGTCCAGCGGCATCCAGGCGCAGGTGCTGATCGACGATCATGCGTGCCAGCACAGGCCCCAGCAGGCCCGAAAGGTTGCGTTCGATGCGCTCGCGCAGACGACGGAGGTCGCGCCGCGAGCGCGTGTGCCGAGGTAGCCCCAGATCGTCCAGCGCGCGCTGGATCTCGTGCCGTGCCGGCATGGTACCGAGCGTGGCCGCGAGTTCCGCCTCCATCTCGCTGACATCACGCGCCAGCGGCAGATCGATGCTCGTGAAGAAGGGTTCGCGGGGGCAACAGGCCCGGCCGGCCTCGATTTCCTGCTGATTGGGCCGCGACAGCAGCGACCCCAGCACGAACAGCAGCGCATTGGCCCCCAGGGTCAGCGTGACGGCGAAGGTCCAGACGTCGATGTTTTCGGCACCGAGCATGGGCTGCAGTTGGGGCGCGTTGGGCCAGATCCCGGCATTGGCCAGCAGGGGCACCACCAACGCGAAGAACCAGCCTGTGATACCGGCTCCGAGGCCGAGGAGAAAGCCGACCCGCGTGGCTCGCGGCCACAGCATCAAAGCGATCAGGCCGGGGAGGAACTGGGCGACGGCGGCGAAGGAGATCAGGCCCAGTTGCGCCAGACCCTCGACGACCTGGAGCAGGCCATAGAAGCCGTAGCCGAGTGCGATGATCAGCACGATCCAGAATCGGCGACCCCAGAGCAGGTTGCGGTAAAGGTTGGCCGGGAGTCCCTGGTGCTCGCGCAGTCGGGCGGGCAGGGTCAGGTAATTCATGCCCATGTTGGCCAGCGCCAGGGTGGTCACGATCATCATTGCGCTTGCGGCCGACAGTCCACCGATGAACACTAGCAGGGCGAGGCTGGGCGACTCCAGCCAGGCGGCCAGACCCAGTGCGTAGTAATTGGGATTCTCGGTAAGTCCCGCCGCCTGGCCGGCCCAGTACAGCACCGGCATGGGCAGGTTCAGGAGCAGCAGGAACAATGGAAAGCCCCAGGCGGCACGGGACAGACTCTTCGCGTCGATGTTCTCGGTGAACAGCATGTGGAACTGGCGCGGCAGCAGGAATGCAGCGGCGAAGGCCAGCACCATCAGGCTGAACCAGCCCCCGTCCAGAACCGGGGAATAAAGGGCCTCGACCGCTTCGGGATGCGCGAGCAGCCAATCGTTCAGCCCGGAAAATCCGTCGAAGACGGCAAACAGGGCGATGCCGGCGATGATCGTCAACGCCAGCAGCTTCACCACCGACTCGAAAGCGATGGCAACGACCAGTCCGGAATGTTTTTCGCGCGGCGAGATGTGGCGCGCGCCGAAGAGGATCGCGAACAGGGCAATGGTGGCGCTGAACGTGAGCGCCAGAAGGTGGGGCGGCGTTTCCGCAGTCAGCACCGCCGCGGATTCGGCCACGGCCTTGATCTGCAGCGCGATGTAGGGCAGCACGCCGGCCAGCATGAACAGTGCGACCAGGGGCCCGGTCAGGCGGCTCCGGTAACGGAAAGCGAACAGGTCGGCCAGCGAGGTCAGCTGGTGCTCGCGCGTGATCTGCAGGATCGGCCGCAGCAGCCAGGGTGTGGCGGCGAAGGCCAGCGTCACGCCGAGATAGATCGTCAGGTACAGGTAGCCATGGTTCTCGAGGAAGCCGAGATTGCCGTAAAACGTCCAGGAGGTGGCGTAGACACCGAGCGATAGTGTGTAGACCCAGGCGTGCCCTGCCAGGCGGCCGAACACACGGGTACGTTCGGCCACGAAGGCGATGCCGAACAGCAGCGCGAGGTAGACCACCCCGACCGCGTACAGGAGGCCCAGGCTAAGGGTCACGCCGTCCCGCCGTATTGGCCGCGATGATGACGATGAACACGCCCCAGGCGACAAAGGGCCACCACCACGCGGGTGTAACCATTGCCACCCAGAGTGTGAGGGGAGACAGGAAAAGCAGGATCCCGAGCAACAGGACCAGCACGCCTCCCGGGTTCACGAATCGGGCCCGGTCGGGAAGGGGCCCTGAGTATGGTCGTCGATCATCTTGGCGCTTCCAGTCGTCGAGTCCCTGACTTTAGCCTTCCGGCGCAAGGGTTGCCGCCGGGATGGGCTCGAAGGGAAGCTGTCGTGGGCTCCAGTGCCGTTGAGCGTGGTCCAGCAACGCCTCGACCGCGCGGGATCCGCCGGGCGCATCGGGTGCGTCGATATCCGGTGTCCCGATGGCGCGCAGGATGCAG
>SLNI01000090.1 GCA_007133115.1 Thioalkalivibrio sp.
CCATTCCGGGGTGCGGTCCTTGAGCTCAAGGTTCCACCACTGCACCAGGCCATGGGAGTAGAGCTCGTTGAAGGTCGGCTTGGCAGTTGGGCCTTGAGGTGCGGGCTCCGCTGTCGCGCCCTCCACCGATTCTCCTTCCAGATTCGCGGTCGCCCCGGCATCCGTGGCGGTAGGCTCCGCGGATTCGAGCATGGTCTCGAGGTCCACCGTCTGGCCCGCGATAAAGCGGTTTTCGCCGTCGACGAAGTCGCCGATGAAGGGCTTGTGCCACAGACCTTCCACCAGGATCACGTGGGCCAGCGCCAGCGCCAGCGCGGAGTCGGTTCCAGGCTTGAGCGGCAGCCACTCGTCGGCTTTCTGCGCACTGGAGGAGAAGCGCGGGTCGACGATCGCAACCTTGGCGTGGTCGAGCATGTTGCCCCATTCGCGCGTCGCAAAGGACACCTGGCGGTTAGCGGCAATCGGGTCGGCGCCAAACGATAGCTGATATCGGCTGTTCTTGATGTCGTACTGGCGGTAACCGAAGTTGCCTTCCATGAAGTAGGGACCGAACTTGTCGGCCTCGGCACAGATGGCCGAGTGGGTGATGGCGTTCGGCGAGCCGATGATGCGGGTGATATTGGACAGCATTACGCCACTCATGAACCCGTAGCGGCCGCGGGTGGTCATGTACTTGTGGGGTTCACCTTTTTCGCGCAATTCCAGGAGTTTCTCGGCGAAGGTGTCCATCGCCTCTTCCCAGGTGATGCGCACGAAGCCTGGATCCTCGCCGCGACCCTTCTTCGGATTGGTCCGCTTCATCGGGTAGCGCACGCGGTCCGGATCATACAGTTCGGTCAGCGCCATGCTCTGGCGCACGCAGCCGGACTTTCCGGTGATCTTGGAGTGTTGGTTGCCGCGCACGTGGAACACGCGACCGTCCTGCACGTAGGCTTCTTTCATGCACCAGGTGGTGCAGCCCTGACAGACCGTCGGAACCCACTTTCCTGAACCCGGGATCGGGATCGGGTCTGCGGCATGAGCGAGCCCGGCGCGAACCAGACCCTGAGTGATCGGATTGAGCTGGAAGGCGGTGACAACGCCCAGCGCCCCCGTTCCTGCCAGGAAGGCCCGGCGGCTGACTTTGGTGTCGAATAACGATGGCATGCGCATGGTCCTCGCTTCTGCGTCGATGGTGCCTGCCATTGCGCTCTTCGGCCTTCTTGATAATGTTGATTTATGTCAAGGAAATTGGGGACTCCAAAAAAAAGGGGTCGGGAATTTGATCTGAATCAAGAAAAGCCGCAGTTAAACGAAAATATTACTAATTAATGGTTCTCCGATAGGCATAAGCAACTATTTTTTAGACTTTTTTCTATAGGGGCGCATTGAATTTTTTGATGGCCTACAGGAGGCGCGTCCGGCCGGGTCCGGAGCCCGCAGAGGCGGATCCGCCTCCGTCATCCGGGTTCATGCGCGGAAGCATGCCGGCGGCGCTGCGCCGCTACCGATGTCAGCTTTGACTGTGACGGCTTTGCCGGTGCAACAGCCATCCGGCGATGACGACACCGGTGCTGACGACCACCACGATGATGGTGGCCAGCGCGTTGACCTGTGGGCTCACACCCATGCGAACGCTGGAGTAGATGACCATCGGCAACGTGGTGGCACCCGGTCCCGAGACAAAACTCGCGATGACCAGGTCGTCCATCGAAAGCGTGAACCCCAGCAGCCATCCGGCGACCAGCGCGGGCGAGATGATCGGCAGAATGATCACCAGGAAGACTTTCCAGGGGCGCGCGCCAAGATCCATGGCGGCCTCTTCGAGACTGCCGTCGAGCTGCGACAGCCGGGACTGAACCACGACAGCCACGAACGCCGTGGTGAAGGTGATGTGCGCGATGGTGATGGTCGTCATCCCGCGCCCGGCGGGCCACCCCACCATTTGTTCCAGGGTCACGAACATCAGCAGGGCCGAGAGCCCGAGGATCACCTCGGGCATGACCAGCGGTGCCGCGACCATCCCGGCGAAGAGCATGCGCGTCCGGAAGCGCGCGAAGCGCACCAGTGTCAGGGCCGCGAGTGTTCCCAGCACCACCGCGAACGTCGCGTTCATCGCCGCGATACGCACGGACAGCCAGAGCGCCGCGAGGATCTGTTCGTTGCGCAGCAGTTCGCCGTACCAGCGGGTGGAAAAGCCGCCCCAGACCGTGACCAGGCGTGAATCGTTGAAGGAATAGACGATCAGCGTGACGATGGGCAGGTACAGGAACGCATAGCCGAACGCGAGCGCGGTAAACAGCCAGAACGGTCGGCGGCCCGTCATCGCGTGGGCTCCGTGGTCTCACGTTCCTCGACCCGCTGGAACAACAGCAGCGGCACCAGAATGACGAGTAGCATCGCGATCGCAACGGCGGAGGCGACCGGCCAGTCGCGATTGGAGAAGAACTCGGTCCAGAGCACCTTGCCGATCATCAGTGAATCCGGTCCACCCAGAAGGTCGGGGATCACGAACTCGCCCACGGCCGGGATGAATACCAGGAGCGAGCCGGCGATGACGCCGGGCAGCGACAGGGGCAGGGTGACCGTGAGGAAAGACTTCCAGGGCGGTGCACCCAGATCGGCGGCGGCTTCCAGCAAGGTGAGATCCATGCGCACCAGCGTGGCGTACAGCGGCAGGATCATGAACGGAAGATAGGAATAGACGATGCCGAGATACACGGCAAAATTGGAGTGCAGCAGCACCAGCGGCTGGTCGATCAAACCCAGGGAAAGCAGCAGGTGATTGATCAGTCCGTTGGCCTGCAGCAAACCGATCCAGGCGTAGACACGGATCAGGAAGCTGGTCCAGAAGGGCAGGATCACCAGCATCAGCAGCACGATGCGCCAGCCGGAGGGCGCGCGTGCAATGGCATAGGCCATCGGGTAACCGATCAGCAGGCACAGCACCGTCGAGACTGCGGCGATTTTGAGTGAATTCAGGTACGCCGCCATGTACAGCGGGTCCTGCCAGAGGAAGGCATAGTTCCCCAGGTGAAGGCTCAGCGAGAGGGTGCGTTGATCCACCCATTGCAGCATCGGTGTGTAGGGCGGACTGGCCAGAGCCATCTCGGAAAAGCTGATCTTCAACACGATGAGGATCGGCAACAACAGGAACAGCAGCAGCCAGGCATAGGGCAACGCGATGACCAGCGTGCGTCCGAGTCGCCCCTGCGCGAGGCTTTTCACACCGTGATCGATCCGGCGCCTGAGGCTGGCCCGTCCGGAGGTCAGGACCGGCTCGCGTGCGGCGGTCATGCCGGAAGCACCACCCCGGAGTCCGTGTCCCAGCCCAGGCAGACGACGTCGTCCCAGGTCAGCGGCCCCAAGGTTTGGCGCCCGCGGTTGGTGACCTGTACCTGCACGGTCAGTCCCCCCTCGGTCCCCACGTGGTAGATCGATACATCGCCCAGGTAGCCGATCTCGCGGACGGTTCCGCGAATCCAGTTGACGTCCTCCTGTGGGGGCTCATCCAGCAGACGGATCTTTTCCGGGCGCAGGGCCACCGTCACCGGGGTGCCGATCGCGAGCGGCTGGGCGTGGTGCATCACGATGTCGCTGGGTGCGCCCTCGGTCTGGATGGTGACCCGGTCTCCGTCGGTACTGGCAACCCGTCCATCGAACAGATTGGCGGCGCCGATGAATTCCGCGACGAAGCGGTTTCCGGGGTATTCGTAGACCTCGGATGGCGTGCCGACCTGAAGGATGCGCCCGGCATCCATCACCGCGAGGCGCGTGGACATGGTCATCGCCTCTTCCTGGTCGTGGGTCACCATGATGAAGGTGGTACCCACCCGTTCCTGGATGTTCACCAATTCGAACTGGGTGCTTTCCCTCAGCTTTCGATCCAGTGCACCGAGGGGCTCGTCAAGCAGCAGGAGTTTGGGCTGTTTGGCCAGCGAGCGTGCCAGCGCCACGCGCTGGCGCTGGCCTCCGGAAAGTTGATCCGGCTTGCGGCGGGAGAATCCGGTCATGCGCACGAGTTCGAGCATTTCCTCGACTCGGGTGCGAATCTCCTGGCGCGACAGATGTTCCTGACGCAGCCCGAACGCCACGTTCTGTTCCACGGTCATGTGCGGGAACAGCGCGTAGGACTGGAACATCATGTTGACCGGCCGCTCAAAAGGGGGCAGGTCCGTGATGTCTTCGTCCTCGATCAGGATATGGCCCTGGGTGCATCGTTCGAGGCCCGCGAGCATGCGCAACAGGGTGCTCTTGCCGCACCCGGAGGCGCCCAGCAGCGAGAAGAATTCGCCACGGAAGATCTTCAGCGACACGTCGTCGACGGCATAGGTGGCGCCGTCGAAGACCTTGGTGGCGCCGCGAATCTCCAGGAACGGCCGGGCATCCGGATCTTGCCAGGATTCCAGGCTTGCGGGGTCACGCCGAGGTTGAGGCATGCGCTGGACTCAGGTGCAGGGAAAGAGGCGTTGGCCGGAACGGACGCTGCGGAACGCCCTCGCGGTTCAGCGGCACCGGGGCCGTGACCGCGAGGGTATCGCGTCGGGTCTCAGCGTCCCGTCTTGATCTGGGTCCAGGCGCGTACGCGTGTGCGCTGCACGTCGTCGGGGAGCGGGTCGAGCGTGACCAGGCGTTCCCGCAGCGCGTCGGTTGGATAGACGCCGGGATCATTGCGGATCTCCGCATTGACGAGCTTCGTGGCGTCGCGGTTCGCGTTCGCATACGCGACTTCATCCGTGATTTCGGCAATGTTTTCCGGAACCATGAGGAAATCGATGAACGCGTGCGCCTGCGCCGGGTGCGGTGCGTCGGCCGGAATCGCCATCAGGTCGACCCAGAGCACCGCGCCTTCCTGCGGGATTGCGTAGGCGACTTCCACGCCGCGCCCCACCTCTTCGGCACGATCCCGCGCCTGGATCACGTCGCCGGAATATCCGTGCGCAACGCAGATGTCACCGTTGGCCAGATCGTTGATGTACTTGGACGCGTGAAAATAACGGATGAACGGTCGCACGCTCATGAACAGGTCGGTTGCCGCCTGGAGGGCATCCGGATCGGTCGTGTTCGGGTCGATCCCGAGATAAAGCAGTGCCGCCGCCAGAGCTTCCCCTTCGTCATCCAGAACGGCAATCCCGCACGCGGCCAGGGACTCCGCGATCTCCGGATCGAAGAGCAGAGACCAGGTGTCCAGTTCGACTTCGTCGCCCAGAATCCCGGTAACCGCTTCGACGTTGTAGCCGATGCCAGTCGTGCCCCACATGTAGGGAACCGTGTGCCGATTACCCGGATCTACCGACTGCAGTTTCTGCATCAGGATCGGGTCGAGGTGGTGGTGGTGCGGCAGTTGGGCGAGATCCAGGGGAAGGTAGAGTCCTGCCTCGATATGCCGTTCCGCGAAGGGGTGGGCCGTCGGGAAGATCACGTCGTACCCGCTGCGTCCCGCCAGAAGCTTGGCCTCGAGGATTTCGTTGGCGTCGTAGACGTCATACACGACCTTGATTCCGGTCTGCTCCTCGAAGCGCTCGATCACCGCACCGGAAATGTAATCCGACCAGTTGTAGACATGCACCACCGGTTGTTCCGCCGGCGAGCAGGCCACCAGCGCAAGTAGGGCGGTTGCGCCCACAATTTTCCGGATGTCTATCATCATGAACGAGCCCCCGCGGGAATGTGGGTTAGCTGGAGCGCTGATGTTCGGGTGCCTCGGGGGGGCTGTCAACCATTCCAGGGAGTCAATCGAATGACGGCCAACGCAGTATCAAACGACCTGCAACCCGTAGGGTTCATCGGTCTGGGAATCATGGGGGCGCCGATGGTGCGCAATCTTCTGCATGGCGGTGTCGCGGTGCGGGTCTGGGCGCGGCGGCTCGAGCAGGCGCAGAAGCTGGTCGGCGACGGTGCCGTTGCGGCGGAAAGCCTGGCGGGACTGGTCGCGGAGGTGCGCGTCGTGTTCCTGAACGTTTCCGACACGCCGGACGTCGAGAACCTGATGCTCGGTGCGGGCGGCATTCTCGAACACGCCCGTCCGGGCCTGATTGTGGTCGATCACAGCACCATTGACCCGTTGCGCTCGCGTGTCATTGCTGAGCGGGCACGGGAGGCCGGGGTGGGTTTCGTGGATGCCCCGGTCTCGGGAGGCGAGCGGGGCGCGATCGATGGGACCCTGACCCTGATGCTGGGTGGTTCCGAAGACGACATCGAGCGGGTCCGCCCGCTGTTGCAGTTGCTGGGAAAAACCCTGACCCGGGTCGGCGACAGCGGTGCCGGACAGATTGCCAAGGCGTGCAACCAGTTGATCATCGGTGAAGCTCTCGTCGCGATCGGTGAGGCCTTTGCGCTCGCAGAGGCGGCCGGAGTCGATCCCGCGCGGGTCCGCGAAGCGCTCCTCGGCGGGTTCGCTGGGTCGAAGGTGCTGGAGATGCATGGCCAGCGACTGCTCGACGACAACTTCGTCCCCGGATTCATGGCGCACCTGCATGCCAAGGACATGGGTATCGTCGCCGATACCGCCGCTCACCTCGGCCTGGAATTGACGGGCGTCGAACGCGTACGTGCGGCGTTGTCCAGGGCCCTGGAACACGGGCATGCCTATGACGATTCGACGATTCTGGCGCGCTTTTGCACCCCCGAGAGCTGACACGCAGTTCGTTGCGGGCCTCCCGGTTACGGGGCTGCCCAAAGGAGATATCGCGCCGGGGCTGGATTTCCTTTTAAGTTATGGTGTAATCGAAAGGGTCCGGCGCCGGAAAAAGTCGGGCTTTTTGTCACGAGCGCAACGGAACCCCGGTGATGACGGATAGCGGCCATGATGCCCCGAGCCTGACCCTGTGCCGCAGCACGAGGGGACAGGTGCGCATCCTGAGTCCCTGCAGCGCGCAACCGAGCGAGGGTGTCGACAACAACAGCACGCCACTGGGATACAACCCGGTACAGCACCTCGCGATCGCTCTCGGCTGCTGCATGACCGAGTTCGCCCGGCGCTTCCTGGAGCGGCGGAACCTGCCGCAAACCCTGGTCGCCACGCTGGATTGGCAACTCGACGGCCGGCACTGCCGCATTTCCCGGATTGATCTTACGCTGCGTTTGCTGGCCGATCTTTCGAAAGAGGAGCGGCACATCCTGGACCGAATGATGAACCAATGCCCGGTGCACCAGGCTCTGCATGGCAATGTTCCGGTGCATATCCACGTCCAGCAGCTGGACGAAGAACAGCGACGCCTCGCAGAGGAAGGTTAGCCGAGCAGCGCCTGAACTCCGCCGTCCCAACCGACATGGATCTCCCCGTCCCGTTCGATCACGGGTCGACGGATCAGGGTGGGTTCGGCCAGCATCAGGTCGCGGGCGCGGGGCGCATCGAGCCCGTCCCGGAGGTCCTCCGGAAGGCGCCTCCAGGTCGTTCCCCTGCGGTTCAGCAGACGCTCCCATCCCACCGCGGCCATCCATCGATCGAGGGTCGCGGGCTCCAGACCCTGTTTGCGCAAGTCATGGAACGCGTGTGCCAGACCCGACGCGTCGAGTTCGCGGCGGGCGCGGCGCACGGTATCGCAGTTCGGGATCCCGTACAGGGTCAGACGGGTCATGCCGCCTTCAGCCCTGAATGTCCCGCAACAACGCGTTCAGACCGACCTTGGCCTTGGTCTTCTCGTCCACACGCTTCACGATCACGGCGCAATACAGCGAGTATTTGCCGTCTTTCGAGGGCAGGTTGCCCGACACCACCACCGCACCGGCGGGGACGCGGCCGTAGGTGATCTCGTCGCGTTCCCGATCGTAAATTCGCGTGCTCTGGCCGATGTAGACGCCCATGGAGATCACCGCGCCTTCCTCGACGATCACGCCTTCGACGATCTCCGAGCGCGCACCGATGAAGCAGTTGTCCTCGATGATGGTGGGAGCGGCCTGCAGGGGCTCCAGCACGCCGCCGATGCCCACGCCGCCGGAGAGGTGCACGTTCTTGCCAATCTGCGCACAGGAACCGACCGTGGCCCAGGTATCGACCATGGTTCCCTCGTCCACGTAGGCGCCGATGTTCACGTAGGAGGGCATGAGTACCACGTTCGGGGCAATGTAGGATCCGTGGCGCGCGGTGGCCGGAGGCACGACGCGCACGCCGCCGGCACGGAAATCCCGGCTGCTGCTATCGGCGAATTTCGACGGCACCTTGTCGTAGTAGTTGGTGAAGCCGCCCTTGATGAACTGGTTCTCCTCGATGCGGAACGACAGCAGGACCGCCTTCTTGAGCCACTCGTGAACCCGCCACTCACCATCGTGCTTTTCCGCAACCCGAAGCGTCCCCCGGTCGAGCTGATCCAGGGCTTCCCGGACCGCGTCCTTGACGGTGGTTTCCACATTGCGTGGGGTGATGTCCGCGCGACGTTCAAAGGCGGTTTCAATAATATTCTTCAAATCCGACATTTAAAGATCTTCCTTCTAGTGGTTGCTGGATAAAGCGCCGGGAGCCTGATTCAACTCAAAAGGTCCCGGATGCGATGTGCGGCCTCGATGCAGGCCGATGGCTCGGCCACGAGTGCCATGCGTACATGCCCGGCACCCGGATCCCCTTCGGGCGTGGGCCGGGAAAGATAGCGTCCCGGCAGTACGATCACGTTCGCGTGTTCGCGCAGCCTCCGGGCGAAACCCTCGTCATCACCGTCCGGCACCTTCGGCCAGAGGTAGAACCCGGCCTCGGGCAGACTTGTTTCCAGCACGGATTCCAACAGCGGCACGACAGCGGCAAATTTGGCGGCATAGAGCTTGCGATTCTCGTGCACGTGGACTTCGTCGGCCCATGCAGCCTGGCTGACGGCCTGGAGAGGCCCCGGCAATGTGCAGCCGTGGTACGTGCGGTACAGCGCGAATCGGTCCAGCAGCCTGGCATCGCCCGCGATAAAGCCCGAGCGCAGCCCGGGAAGATTCGACCGCTTGGACAGACTGTGAAAGACGATGCACCGGGCGAAATCCGGGTTCCCCAAGCGCTCCGCGGCGCCGAGGAGGCCGGGCGGCGGCGTGTCTCCTGGGCGGTAGATCTCCGAGTAACACTCATCGGATGCAATGATGAAGTCGTGGCGTTCCGCGCGTTCGATCAGGCGGCCGAGTTCGCGTTCGGAAATCACGGACCCCGCCGGGTTGCCCGGGTTGCAGATGTACACGAGTTGCACCCGGTCCCAGACGGCCGCGGGTACGGAGTCGAAATCCGGGTGGTAGCGATGGGTCGCGTTGAGGTTGTAGAAAACGGGTTCCGCGCCCGCGAGCAGCGCCGCGCCTTCGTAGATCTGATAGAAGGGGTTCGGCATCAGGACGGCGGCGCCGGGGCGTGGATCGACGACGGCCTGGGCAAGGGCGAACAACGCCTCGCGCGTACCGTTGACCGGCAACACCTGGGTTTCGGGGTCGACGCGGCCGAGTGCAAAGCGACGTTGCAGCCACGCGGCAATGGTCTCCCGGAGCGCGGGTTCGCCACGGGTGGTCGGGTAACGGTTGAAGCCGCCCAGCGCGGCGTTCAGTGTCGAGGCAACGAAAGCGGGCATGGGATGCCGGGGTTCGCCGATGGAGAGTGCGATGGGCGCAGGGTCGTTCCTGCTCGGGAGGTCGGCGAACAGGGTCTGCAGACGCTGGAAGGGATAGGGTTGCAGCCGGTCCAGGTTGGGGTTCATCGGCGAGGGTTCCGCGCAAGGCATGGGGCCCGCCGGTTTCTTCGCGGGGCGGGCGCGCCAGTATACCCGAGCCGACCCGGATCGGAGGCAGCGAAGGCGCGGTCGGCGGAGGCGTTTTCCCTGTTTTGCGGAGGTGAATACTTGAGTGTTTCAGTAGGGTTCTACATACTCCAGCTCGTACTTTGACGTTGGGTTTGGAAGCGGGGCGTTGTCGCCCCACCTTTTTCAGGTAAAATGGGACCAATTCAGTCCTGTATTGGCGAGAGTGTAAGAAACCATGTTGCGGATCAGCAAGCTCAGCGACTACGCCATCGTCCTTCTCTCCGAGATCGCACGGGAGCAGGACGCACAGGGTGTGACCGCAAGGCATCTGGCCGCGAGCACCCAGATCGCATTGCCCACCGTCGTAAAGCTTCTCAAGTTGCTGAAGGATCACGGCGTGCTGCTGTCCATGCAGGGCCGAAACGGAGGTTACCGTCTGGCCAAACGCCCCTCTGAAACCAGCCTCGCGGTCATCATCGAGGCGGTGGAAGGACCGATTGCACTGACGGAATGCATGAACGAGGCACTGGACTGCCAGATCCATCAAAACTGCAATACCAAGGCGCACTGGGTGCACATCAATGCCGCGTTCCGGCACGCCCTGTCCGTCGTCAACCTGAACGATCTGACGCGCGGCACGATGCCCGTGCGGGTTTCCTGGAACGGGGACCGGGCGCCAGCCCTCTGAAGCACCACACAGACCAACCGAGGCGAGAAGAATGTCCACACAACCGCACGACGTCGAGCAACTCATCAAGCGTGAGTACAAGTATGGGTTCAGCACCGATATCGATCAGGAGATTTTGCCTCCTGGCCTGAATGAGGACGTCATCCGCGCCATCTCGGCGAAAAAGGCCGAGCCCGAGTTCATGCTGAACTGGCGGCTTGAGGCGTACCGTCACTGGCTGACCATGAAAGAGCCGAACTGGGCGCATGTCCACTATCCGAAGATCGACTACCAGGCCGTCTCCTACTATGCGGCCCCGAAGTCCGACGACGATGCCCCGAAGAGTCTGGACGAGGTCGATCCCAAGCTGCTGGAGACGTACGAGAAGCTGGGCATCCCGCTGCATGAACGTGCGCGGCTGGCCGGTGTCGCGGTGGACGCGGTGTTCGACAGCGTGTCGGTGACGACGACCTTCAAGGAAAAGCTCGGCGAAGCCGGCGTGATCTTCTGCTCGTTCTCTGAGGCCGTGCACAACCACCCGGAACTGGTGCAGAAGTATCTGGGCACGGTGGTTCCGGCGGGTGACAACTACTTCGCTGCACTCAACGCCGCGGTCTTTTCCGACGGCTCCTTCGTGTATATCCCGAAGGGCGTGCGCTGCCCGATGGAGCTGTCGACCTACTTCCGCATCAACGCGATGGACACCGGGCAGTTCGAACGCACGCTGATCATCGCCGAGGAAGGCTCACACGTAAGCTATCTCGAGGGCTGCACCGCGCCGCAGCGCGACCGCAACCAGCTGCACGCGGCGGTGGTGGAACTGATCGCGCTCGACGACGCCGAGATCAAGTACTCGACGGTGCAGAACTGGTACCCGGGCGACGAGGAAGGCAAGGGCGGCATCTATAACTTCGTGACCAAGCGCGGCGAGTGCCGCGGCCGCAACAGCAAGATCTCGTGGACCCAGGTCGAGGCTGGCTCGGCGATCACCTGGAAGTATCCGAGCTGCGTGCTCCTGGGCGACAACTCCGTGGGCGAGTTCTACTCCGTCGCGGTGGGCAACAACATGCAGCAGATCGACAGCGGCACGAAGATGATCCACGTCGGCAAGAACACGCACAGCACGATCATCTCCAAGGGAATCTCGGCGGGTCGCGCGAACAATGCTTACCGGGGCCTGGTGAAGGTGACCGGCGGTGCCGACGGTGCGCGCAACTACACCCAGTGCGATTCACTGCTGCTGGGGGATCGCTGCGGCGCGCATACCTATCCCTACATCGAGGTGAAGAATCCCAGCGCCCAGGTGGAACACGAGGCGACGACATCGAAGATCGGCGACGACCAGATTTTCTACCTGAAGCAGCGGGGCATCTCCGAGGAAGACGCGGTGAATATGATCGTGAACGGCTTCTGCAAGGAAGTGTTTGGCGAACTGCCGATGGAGTTCGCCGTCGAGGCCCAGGCCCTGCTCGCCGTGTCGCTGGAAGGCGCCGTGGGCTGACGAGGCGGCACGGGCCCCTCGGGACAATGACTCACCTGAAAACGACGGAAACGCAGATGAATGTGCAGGAACTGATGGAAACCTTCCGCATGCTTCCCGACTGGGAGGATCGGTACAAGCTGATCGAGGAGATCGGGCGCGACCTGCCCAATCTGTCCGATGAGCAGTTGACCGAGGACAACCGGATCAAGGACTGCAACACCCAGGCCTGGCTCATCGCGCACCTCAGTGACGATCAGCCGCCGAAGATGGTCTTCGAAGCCGACGCCGAGACGGCGACGGTACGCGGGCTGATGGCGCTGATGCTGCTGCC
>SLNI01000040.1 GCA_007133115.1 Thioalkalivibrio sp.
ACAGTTCACCGCGCGATCTCGCAGCGTGGGAAGAAGTCCGGGAGCTCGCCCGCTCGGCTGACCGGAATATCGTGACGGACCGGGATCAACTGCTGGCACAGGCGCGCATGACCATCGAACAGGTCGCACGTCACTACCATCCTGAGGACCGTGACCCCATCTGGAGCTTCACGGTGCCGGAAATCCTGATGTTGACCGAGCGGGTCAGCATCCGACTTCGTGTGGTGGTAATGGACCACGTGCCTGGAGCGCACCTGATCGAAGCGGGACACCTGGTACGGGCGTGGGAGTACAAACCGGTTGCAACGACCGGGCTGCGGGTGTTCCGCCACCTCCACAACGCCTGGCGGGTGACGCGTCTCGCCAACCCCGTTTCCGCGCTGCTTGCCGAAGCTCGCCAGCAACTCGTCGGCGCCGCGATGAACGAGGCCGGGGATTACCTGCGCAGCGAAGGGGCGCGAATCTGGGTGGAAGAAGTCGGACGCGCCGCCATCGAACTCTATTCGGGCCGATTGCGCGTGGACCTGGATCGCCTGCATGCCCTTGCCGCCACTGAGGGCCCGGGGGCCTCGGTAAGCGAGGCACCTTTGCCAGGCCCCCTGCGCATCCTCGTCGCGGGCCAGGTCAACGCCGGCAAATCCAGCCTGGTGAACGCGCTCCTGGGCGAACCGGTTGCAGCGGTCGCCGATGCTCCTCTGACTGCACACGCCAGCGGCTATCATTTGCAACGCGACGACATCCCCGGGGGGCTTCTGGTCGACACCCCGGGACTGCGGTCGATCGACGACATCGCTCGCCTGGTTCAGCGTGCCTGGGAGAGTGACCTGCTGGTCTGGGTGGTGGCGGCCGATGCCCCGAGCCACGCTCTGGACCGTGACGCCATCGACGCCATACGGGCCCGTTTCGCCGCGGACCCTCGGCGCAGCCCCACCCCGATCGTCGTGGTACTCAGCAGGATCGATCGACTGGGGCCCGAATACCCTCGGGATATCCGGACGCGCGTGGCCACGGCGCTCGACCTGCCCGAACTGGATGTGGTGCCGGCGTGTCTGGAAGCGGCCGCGCAGGACAACGCCCTGGATGCGTTCTGGGTTCTGCTGGCCACCCACTACCCTCAGGCGCGGCGCTGCCGGGCCCAACGTCTCCATCTGCAGGCAGGCCGCCATGACTGGATGAAACTTCTGCACCAGACCGTGGGCGCGGGCAAGGCGATCAAGCGCCGCGTGTGGCGCTGAAACCGCGCCCGGGTCCCGCCGGCGGCCCACTCACCGAGGGAGATCGGCCCGCGGTTCCGAACAGCGGTCGAGCAGATACACGATCGACCGATAGTGCCGCCCACTGTGCAGCGACAGTCCGATCTCGCAGGTCCGGCTGGTGGAGTACCCGGAGGTACAGGTGGCGGGGATTTCCTCACTCAGGTTGCGCAGGGCATTCGCGTTCAGTTCCGGATAGGTGAAACCGCGATCCCCCGACCAGCCGCAGCAGTGGACCTGCGCCGGCACCACGACCTGTTCGGCGCAGGCTTCGGCGATCGCCCTCAGCTTGGGCTGCATGCCCATCTTGATCGTGCTGCAAGTCGGATGCAGGGCGACGACCTCGTCGATCTTCGAGATCTGCAGGCGATCGATCACGAAGTCGTGCAGGAAATCAGCGACGTCGTACACCTTTAACCCGGAGCCGATGTCCCGCCGAGCGCGGAACGCGCAGGGGCTGGTGTCGAAGACGATGGGATCCTGCCCATCCCGACTGGCGCTGCGAAGCGAGGCCTCCAGCTGCCGCATCTTGAAGTCCGCATCGTCATCAAAGCCCTTGCTTTCGAAAGGTTGCCCGCAGCAGAGCGCTGCACCGGGAGCCGGGTACACCACTTCGTAACCGGCCTTGCGCAGCAGGGACTCCGTCTTCGCAACCAGCGAATCCGTCTCAGTATCGCCTCGCGCGGGGCCCATGGTGCGGCTCGCACAGCTGGGGAAATACACCACTCTGGGGGCGCCCTCGGGTGCGGAAGCATACTCTTGGCCCTTGCGTGCGGCACGCGGCATGTAGGGGTTCCAGAGCGGGATACGGCCGCCCGAAAGACGCCGCATGCCTCCGGTCAAACCGGACATCGCACGGGTCCCCAGCATGCTGTGCAGCAGGTGTGCGGAGCCCAGCGACCAGCGGGTCGCCACGGTAATGGGCGCAAAGCCGCGCGCGACCCATCCCGAAACCCGGTGCGCAAAAGGACCCCAGGCCTTGCCACGGAGCTTCTTGACCATCTTTCCGGTGTCGATTCCAACCGGGCAGGCCAACGCGCACAGACTGTCGACAGCGCAGGTGTCGAGCCCCTGGTAGCGGTACAGCTTGCGCATGCGCGAGAGCCGGGCGCCTTCCTCTCCCGACGCCTCGAGACGCTCCATTTCGCGTAGCGCCGTGATGCGCTGGCGTGGAGTCAGCGTCAGGGATTGCGATGGACAGGTCGGCTCGCAGAATCCGCATTCGATGCATTTGTCGATCAGGGCATCGACAGCCGGCATCGGCTTGAGGTTGCGCGTGTGCACGTCCGGGTCGTCGTTCAGCAGCACGCCGGGGTTAAGCAGGTTGTCCGGGTCGAACAGCTGTTTGATCTCGCGCATCAGTCCGTAGGCCTGCGCACCCCACTCCAGTTCCACGAACGGTGCCATGTTGCGGCCGGTGCCATGTTCCGCCTTCAGGGAACCGTCGTGACGCTCCACCACCATGTGACTGAGGTCGTCCATGAACGCGCGGTAGCGTTCCAGCGCTTCCGGATGTCCGAGATCGGGCGTGAGCACAAAATGCAGGTTTCCCTCCAGTGCATGCCCGAAGATGATCGATCCCTCGTAGCCATGCTTGCGGAACAGGTCCTGCAGATCCAGGGTCAGTGCGCCAAGCCTGGGTACGGCAACCGCAACGTCCTCGATGATCACCGTGGTGCCGGTCTTGCGCATCGAGCCCACGGAGGGGAAGAGGCCCGAGCGGATCGCCCAAAGCCGATCGCATTCCGCACGGTCCATCGTGAATCGGATCGGCTGCAGCATTTCCACGCCGGCAAGCGCCCCCTGAATCTCTGCGACCTGTTCGCCCAGCCGGCCGGGATCGCCCGCGCGCGTCTCGATCAACAGTGCCGCAGCGTCGGGGCCCAACCGCTTCAGCTCCG
>SLNI01000011.1 GCA_007133115.1 Thioalkalivibrio sp.
AGCCAGAAGTGCCTTTCCTGCACCCCCGGCCTGTCTCCGGTCAGCTTCAGCGAGGCCGCGATCGAGCGCATCCGGACGCGCCGGACCCGCGTGCAGAGCTGGTTCCTGGACATGAACCTGGTGATGGGATACTGGATCGGGACGGGTGGCAAGCGCGCCTATCACCACACCGCGCCGGTCAACGCGCTGTATGCGCTGCACGAGGCACTGGTGATCCTGCACGAGGAAGGGCTGGAGGCCAGCTGGGCGCGTCATCAGCGTCATCACCGGGCGTTGCGTGCCGGCATCGACGCCATGGGTCTGCAGTTTCTGGTCGACGAGCCGCACCGGCTTCCACAGCTGAACGCGATCCTTGTGCCGGAGGGCGTCGATGAGGCGGCCGTGCGCAAGGCGCTGCTCGATCATTACAGCCTCGAAATCGGCGCCGGACTGGGTCCGTATGCCGGCCGCATCTGGCGCATCGGCCTGATGGGACAGGCCGCCAACGAACGCAACGTGCTGCTCTGCCTCAGCGCACTGGAATCGGTTCTGGCGGATATGGGAGCCGTGTCATCCGGTCGGGCCGTGCCAGCCGCCCATGCCGTTTATCGCGGCGCGGCGCAGGCGCAAGCCGCCTGACACCCCCCGAAGCGCTTCACTCGTCGGCGATTGACCGCCGCGCCCTGGGGCCGAAGTCCTTCCAGGTCTCGCGAGCCAGTTTCAGTCCAAGAAGCACCCAGGGAACCGCGTGCAGCACGAGGTCGAATACGTCCAGCGGCCGCGAGAGTTCACCCATCAGCAGCCAGCGGATCTTCTCCGCGATATGGGGCTCCGGTACCCAGGGCGCCAGACCCAGCGTGGCCACGAACACCACGAACAGCCAGATGGGTGTGCGATCGATCCAGGCGATGACTCTTTCCATAAGAAGATCATAACTCACTTATTTGGTTCGCGACCAAGCCCCTGTATCAGGTTGGGTAGGCAATGGTCCAGGTCCTCCGGCCGATCGATATCGGCGCAGGGCTCGGTCTCCACCAGCAGGAGCCCGGCCTCGACGGCTTGCGCGCGGGTTCGCGCCAGAACCTCGTCGGTACCCCATCGGATCCCCTCGAAGAGCAAAGCGGCAGGACGGCCAAGCCCGATCAGCACGTAGCCGCCATCGAGCGCGGGGACCACCACCCCCTGCCCGCACGCCTCCAGCAACCGGGCGGCCGCGCGCAGGCGTCCGGAATCCAGCCCCGGCGCGTCCGAGCCCAGGAGCATCGCGGGGAAGCCGGTGTCACCTTCGCTCTCCAGGGCGTGACGCATGCGCTGACCCAGATCTCCGGGACACTGGATGCGCAGGGCACAGCCATGGGTATCGCGGCATTCCTGGAAGAATGCGTGACCGGAATCCGGCGCACACCAGAGCTCCACGGCACCCAGATCCGCAGCCGTCGCGACCGCCAGTGCCCGGTGCACGAGCCGCCGATGAAGCTCCGCGGCCCCCTGGGCACCGAGGGCGGGAATCAATCGCGTCTTCACCTCGCCCGGCACCGGCGCCTTGGCAAAGACCAGAACCCTCACCGGTACCACCGGGCCAGCGTGGCGGGGTCCATCCCGGACCAGTACGCCAGACGCAGGCGCCACATCAAAAACACCGTCCGCCAGAGACCGCGTTCCTCCCAGCGCCGGCTCGAGGTGACCAGAACGGCCTGGATGCAGGCGGGTCGGCCGACGACGCGCTTCAGGCGTCGCGACCATTCGATGTCCTCCATCAACGGGATGTCGGGAACCCCCCCGACACGCCGGAGCGCACCTCGTGTGACACAGATGCCCTGATCGCCAGTCGCGATCCCGGTCAGGCAGGAGCGGGTGTTCATCATCGTCTCGATGACCCGGAACATCGGCCGGCGGCCGGACAACCGGACACGGAAGTGACCCCAGGCACGTCCGGCGGCCTCGACCTTCCGCGCCGCGGCCATGGCCGCGGCCGATACACGCGTATCCGCGTGCAGGAACCACACGACGTCGCCCTGGGCCTCGGCGGATCCGGCGTTCATCTGCCGCGCGCGCCCGGCGGGCGAGGACAGAACCCGATCCGCCCCGGCCCAGGCCCGTTTCAGCGTGTCGTCGGTGCTGCCACCATCGACCACGATGATTTCGTCCCCCTGCTCCCGAAGCGCCGCCAGATCCGACAGCAGTTTCGGCAGCTGCCCGGCCTCGTTCAGCGCCGGAATGATCACGGAAAGACGCGGACGCGATGGCGACCCGTTCGACGACGATCCCGCCCCCGCGTTCGGCATGTCGAGGATGTCAGGGACGCGGGGGCACCGGCTGGTAATGCCGCCGTTCCGCCGGTACCGAAAGCCGGTTCAACACCGTGGCCACCGCGTCGATGAAATGCGTGGGACCGGCGATGTAATAGTCCCGCTCGTCCGGCGCTTCCCGTTTCGCGAGTGCTCCCGCGACCGCGGCGATCCAGGCGCCGCTGTCGCTGCCGCTGCCCATCCGGACTTCCTGGTAATGAAAGTTATCGAGCGCATCGTCCCAGGAGCGGCAGAGGTTGTCCTCGTAATGCCCGACGCTCCCACTGGCAACCCAGATCAGGTCCATCGCATCGGCGATATCGAGCGCAATCACGTGTTCGATCAGACTCTTGATGGGTCCGAAACCGGCATCGCAGGCGAGAAAGACCAGGGGTCGCTCGATTTCCTCCTCGATCACGAAATCGCCGAGCGGGCCCTCGACCCGAACCGTGTCACCCCGGGCCAGGTGCTCGAAGCAGTACACCGTGAACGGATCCCCACGATCTTCGGCGAGGTGAAAAGCCAGGTTGCGGTCATCGCAGGGACAGTTGGCCAGGGGAAGCTCGCCCTGGAGCCTTCCGCCATCCAGCGAGAGACGCACAGACTGTCCGCCGAGAAACCGGAGCCGGCGGGTGCGGGGTGTCCGGACCTTGAGTATGGCGACATGCGGGCCGGGCCGCTGAATCTCGCGGAGGCTGGCATCGATGGATTGCCAGGGCATCTGGTCGGGGCGTCGCGCCACGCCCGTCTCGATGACCAGATCCGTTACCGGACTCACGGTGCACAGAAGCGCATAGCCATCGCCGCGCTCGCTTTCCGAAAGGACATAGTCGTGCGGACGCACCTCACGAACGTCCCCGGACACGATGCGCGCCTTGCAGTCCCC
>SLNI01000125.1 GCA_007133115.1 Thioalkalivibrio sp.
CAGGCCTGCGATGATTGCCTTTGTGCGGACGGTCCGTGGACCTTCGAAGCCTGGGAACCCCTGGTGATGCCGGAATCCTTCAAGGGCGGCGGCGGCACCGATTTCAAACCCGTGTTCGAATGGACCGGAACCCTGGACCGCGATCCTGACCTGTTGGTGTATTTCACGGACGCCGAGGGATCCTTCCCGACGACCCCGCCGCATTACCCCGTCATCTGGCTGGTGAAAGGCAAGGCACGGGTTCCCTGGGGTCAGCGCATTCAGCTGAACTGAATCGACATGCTCAGCCCTGAAGACAGTCTGCGCCTGAACGTGCTCCTGAAGCAGGACCTGCAGGCCTTGCGCATCGACGAGGGCAAGATGACGGTGTACGCACTAACCGGCCGCGGTGAAGCGCGCATTCCCCTGAATCCGAACTGCCCCGAGGAGACCTATCTACGGCGCGTGCGCGAGACGATCTCCAGCCAGGTGCTGGGGGTTCCGCACGGATATCCGGCTTACCTGAAGCGCTGGACCCGCATGGGACACGCGCGTACCGAGAGCCTGGGCAGCCTCCTCAAGCTCGGTGAATCCGAGGCGCTCGCCGCGGTCGTACATGCTTCGGGCCTTACGGATGAACTCGCCAGCCGAGCCTGGTGGCTGTTGCAGTCCTCCGAGCATGCGCGCGCCATGCTCAAACGCGAGGCCGTCGTTCAGGGTCACATGGGCCGAATCCTGGCCGACTTCCTGATCGAATTTCTTCCGTATGAAGAGAATCATGCGCACATGGTCGAGTCGGTTCGGCTCGTTCTCCAACCCGGTCTGATCGACGAGTCGGTGCGTGAGGAGCTCTGGAAAAAGGGGCAGCGTCGGTCTGCATACAGGGTAGGGTTCCTGAAGACCAACCCGGATACGCTTCCAGAAGCGAAGGCGCCGCATCGTCTTCTGGAAGAACTCGCGGGCCCCCTCACGAGCCTCGAGGCACAAGGCAATCCCTATGCGGCGCAGTTGTTGCGGCTGCTGGAATCGCGTGGGCAGATTTATCTGGACACCGTTCGTCACGCATTGGTGAAATGCACCGATCAGGGAGTGGTGGTCCATCTCTTCGAGGCGCTGGAAAGCTACTTCGAAGGCGTGCGCCCCAATGCCCGGGGTCACCGGCGCATGGACGTCCTGCTGGCCGAGGCGGCGAGGCTAGACGGCTGTCCCGATGACCCGGATCGCCAACGGCAGGTTCGGGAATTGCTGGAAGCCCTGCCAACCCAGTATCGTCCGCTGGTGGAGAGCCTGTTGGTCTTCGGCTCGCTGGGCGAACCCTTGCTGGCGCCAATCTTCGGGAACACCGATGCCGTTGGGTCCGGGCTCCGCCATGCCCTGGAGCCGGTCACCGCGGGCCTTTTTCCCCATCTCGACCGATTGGCGCCGTGACCATCCCTGTTTGCTTTATCGATTTTTTCGAGAAGGGCGCTGAATGAAAAAGTTCATGGACCTCGTCAATGAATGCTGTAACCGCGTTCCGGAACTGATGCCCTGGGACCTCGAGGAAAAGCTTGCGGCGGACCCGGAGCTGCTGATCGTCGACGTGCGCGAACCGTACGAGTTCGACGCCATGCACATCGAAGGGTCGATCAACGTACCGCGCGGCGTTCTGGAATCGGCCTGCGAGTGGGATTACGAGGAAACGGAGCCCCGTCTCGTGCAGGCGCGCGACCGTGAAGTCGTCCTTGTCTGCCGCTCTGGCCACCGCAGTCTCCTGGCTGGCGCCAACCTCAAACGGCTTGGGTTCGACCAGGTGTTCAGCCTGAAAACGGGCCTGCGGGGCTGGAAAGACAGCGAGCAGCCGCTGACCGACGGTCGGGGAAATTCCGTGGACCTGGATGACGCCGACGAATATTTCACCCCCCGGCTGCGGCCGGACCAACGCCGCCCGGCCTGAACCGAGTTTTCCTCTGATGCCATCCGCCAATACCGAATCCGTTGTCTATTACATACACGACCCGATGTGCAGCTGGTGCTGGGCCTTCGCGCCCGTTCTGAAGCAGCTACAGGAACAACTGCCCGAAGGTGTCGAATTTCGCCGTCTCCTTGGGGGGCTCGCCCCGGACACCGACGAACCGATGTCGGAGGAACTGCAGGAAATGGTGCAGGGCTCCTGGCGCCGTATCCAGCAGCATGTGCCTGAAACAGAGCTGAATTTCGCGTTCTGGACCGAGTGCGTGCCACGCCGGTCGACCTATCCATCGTGTCGCGCGGTGATTGCGGCACGTCAGCAGGGGGAGCCATTCGAGCTTCTGATGAATTCCGCGATTCAACGTGCCTACTACACGCAGGCGCGCAATCCTTCAGACGAATCCACCCTGGTCGAACTTGCGGGAGAAATCGGGCTGGACGTGGACCGGTTCCGCGAGGCACTGCGCACCGAGGCTGTGCACCAGGCGCTCGAAGCCGAAATCGCGCAGGCACGGGAGATGGATGTCGAGAGCTTTCCCGCCATCGTCTTCGAGAACCAAAAAGGCAATCGGCCGATTCCGCTGGTGTACACCGATGTCCGTCCCATGATCGAGGCCATCGAGACAGCACTGAAGAAGTCGACCGAGGCCTGAACCGATGCCACGGCCGCGCATGCGTTGGCCCCGCGAAGCCAGGAAGGCCGGCACGGTAGGGGAGCACCCCAAATCTCGAATCCGCTTGAAAGCAAGGCGTCACCCGTTTCTAGAACTCGCGTCAAGTTTATCTCTTATGTTATTCCTTTCCGGGTGTAGCACCACGTACCTTACACCCCCCGTGAATCCTCCGGACCCCCGTGCAGTCTTCGTCATCGATCACGGCCGCCACACCAGCCTCGTGATCGCAACCGACACCGGGAAGCTCGTGCGCTATGCGTACGGGGACTGGCGCTTCTACGCGGACAGGGACACCCGGTTGAGGACGGGCGCCGCGGCCTTGTTCCTTCGAACCCCGTCCACGCTGGCACGTCGCGAACTACCGGGTCCGGCGGAAGAATCGGCGCTGCGTGTACAGCTGCAGGTCGGCGTGCAGATGATTCACGCCCTGCAGGTGGGCGGCGCGGACGCGGACCGTTTGCGCGCTGAACTCGATGCGCTGCACACGCAAGGGGCCGACCAGCACCTGTACGTCGCTGTTTATGACCTGGTGTTCGCGCCGTATCCCGA
>SLNI01000279.1 GCA_007133115.1 Thioalkalivibrio sp.
AAACGGCATAGACCCCTCCCGAACGCCGGGCTAGCGGATTGCGAGATGCTTCTCGAGAGCGGCGAGCAGTTCGGTCGACGAGGTTCCATGCGGGTACACCTCGAGCAACTCGCCGGCAGGTCCGACCAGGTAGGTTGCGGAGGTGTGGTCGACCACGTAGTCCAGCGCAGACTCGACCTCCGTGTGCCGGTAGAACACGCCGTAACGCGCCGCGAGCTCCCGAAGCTGCGCATCGGGTCCAGTCACGGCAACGATGTCCGGGTGGAAATGGTTCGCGTATTCGCGCAGCCGCGCCTCGTCGTCGCGCTCGGGGTCCACGCTGACGAACAGGCCACCCACGCGCCCCCGGAGATCTTCCGGCAGACGCGACAGCGCGCCGGAGATCCAGGCCAGCGACACGGGGCAGGCGTCGGGGCAGGAGGTGTAGCCGAAATAGACCCACCAGTAGCGGACATCCTGATCGCGGAGCCGAAAGGCCGCGCCCCTACTGCTTACCGGCAGTTCGATGTCTCCGCCTTCCGGGGCCTCCGCAGTCGGCAGAATCCTGTGCCCCTCCGACGGCAGCGGCGGAGGCGGCCAAAGCAGCCCCGCCACGATCAGCACCACGGCGACGACCGCCACGCCCACCCAGACAGCGTTGCGCATCACGGCCCGATCAGCGCCGGCTGGTGAACCGGAACTGGAACTCGGCCTGCTCCGTCCGGCCTTCCGGCAGCACGGTCGCGGCCCAGGTCATGCGGTCGCTCACACAGACCGGCAAGGTCACCTCGCCGCGGTATGCGCCGGGACCCACTCGCTCCAGACGGGGACGGTGGTGACCCATGAACATCTCCACACCGACCAGATCGATCTCGATCCAGTCCGGGTCCTGGGCCGAAAACGCGACGTCGAGCAGCAGCGGCTGGAGGCCGACCACCGGGACCGGCGCGATACCGACCTCGACCGTACCCCCGGACCACAGCCGCGCGCTGCAGGGTCCGTCGTTCAGATCACATTCCTGCGGCCCCAGCACCTGCAGAGCCGCGTCCTCCGCCTTCGGTAGCATTCGGTCCGCCCAGATCCAGAGTGCGCCCGCAGCCAGCAGCAGCGCCACGACGGGAAGGAGTCGAATCACCGGTCTCTGCATGTCCATCTCAGTGCGCCGCGTCCCAGTTCTCGCCAATACCGGTATCGACCACCAGCTCGACCGCCAATTCCGCCGCGGAGGCCATATCCTCGATCACCGCCGCCCGCACCTCCTCGACCGCGTCGTCGCGGACCTCCAGCACCAGTTCGTCGTGCACCTGCATGATCATGCGGGCCGGCAGATCCTGCTTCTCCAGGCGCGCCGCCACGCACAGCATCGCACGCTTGATGATGTCGGCCGCCGTACCCTGCATGGGCGCATTGATCGCGACCCGCTCCGACTGCGCCCGGCGCGCCGGGTTGCGGCTCTTGATCTCGGGCAGGTAGAGGCGGCGTCCGAACAGGGTCTCCACGTACCCCTGCTCGCGGCCCTTTCCCCGTGCCGCTTCCATGTACGCCTTGACCCCGGGATAGCGGGCGAAATAACGCTCGATGTACTCGCGGGCGCGGCCCTGCTCGATCCCCAGGTTACGGGCCAGCCCAAAGGCGGACATGCCGTAGATCAGGCCGAAATTGATCGCCTTCGCCGCGCGTCGCTGCTCGCCGCTGACGTTCCCGGGATCAACCCCGAACACCTCGCCCGCGGTAGCGCGGTGGATGTCCTGTCCAGCCGCGAAGGCCGCGAGCAGTCCCGCGTCCCGGGACAGGTGGGCCATGATCCGAAGCTCGATCTGGGAGTAATCCGCCGCCAGCAGCCGATGACCGGGCTCCGCGATGAAGGCCTGCCGGATGCGGCGGCCTTCTTCCGTACGCACCGGGATGTTCTGCAGGTTCGGTTCCGACGAGGACAGCCGACCGGTCGCCGCCACGGCCTGGTGGTAGGAGGTGTGGACGCGCCCGGTGTCGGGATCGATGCGCTCGGGCAGGCGCTCCGTATACGTGCTGCGCAGCTTGGCCAGGCCACGATGCTCGAGAATCAGCCGCGGCAGCGGAAAGTCCGCAGCCAGCTGCTCCAGCACATCTTCCGCGGTCGAGGGCTGACCCTTGGGCGTGCGCCCCAGCACCGGGAGCCCAAGCCGGTCGTAGAGGATTTCCTGGATCTGCTTCGGCGAACCCAGGTTGAACTCGCCATCGGCCTCTGCGTAGGCCTGCGCCGCGACCTCGCCCATGCGCGTCGCCAGCTCCTCGCTCTGGCGGCGCAGCAACTCGGGATCGACCCGAACCCCGGTGCGCTCGATATCGGACAGCACCGGGACCAGCGGAATTTCCAGATCGCGGTAGATCGAGCGGGGCCCCTCGACCTCGGCCAGACGCCGCGCCAGTACGCCGTGCAGGCGCAGGCAGACCTCCGCGTCCTCGGCGGCATACTCGGTGGCACGGGCCACGGGCACCTCGGCAAAAGGGATTTGCCTGGCGCCCTTTCCGGCCACGTCCTCGTAGGTGATGGTGCGATGGCCGAGGTGGCGTTCCGCCAGCGAATCGAGATCATGGCGATTGGCGCCCGCGTCCAGCACGTAGGATTCGAGCATGGTGTCGTCGTGAATCCCGCGCAGCGTGATGCCGTGGTTGCCCAGCACGTTGCGGTCGTATTTCAGGTGGTGGCCAAGCTTCGCCCGGTCCCCGGATTCCAGCCACGGGCGCAGGCGCTCCAGGGTCTCCTCCCGGTCGAGCTGCGGTTCGGCATCGGGCCCCTCGTGGGCGAGCGGCAGATACCAGCCGACGCCGTGCCCCACGCTGAAGGACAGCCCGACGATCCGGGCCTGCATGTAGTCCAGGCTCGTGGTCTCGGTGTCGAACGCGACCAGGGCGGCGTGCTCCAGGGTTTTCAGCAGCGCGTCCAGTTCGGCCGTCGTGCGCACCGTGCGATAGTCGGCGGCGGTCGCCGAAGCCTCCGAAGCGCCGGGATCGCCCGGCTCAACGAGCGCGTCGGGCGCGCTGCCCAATTCGTCCAGCCAGCGCCGGAACCCGCAGCGGGTGTAGATCGCGCGCAGCTGTTCCGTATCCGGTTCAGTTAACGCGAGTTCGTGCTCGTCGATGCCGAGATCGACGTCCCGCTGGACCGTGACCAGCTC
>SLNI01000041.1 GCA_007133115.1 Thioalkalivibrio sp.
CAGCCCGCCTCGGTATGGCCGGCGCGCACCAGGACGCCCCCGGGCTGGGCCATCAGGGGAAACACGTGCCCCGGCTGCACGACGTCGGCGGGCACCGCATTCGGCGCCACGGCGGTTCGTATGGTATGCGCACGATCATAGGCGGATATGCCGGTGGTCACGCCTTCGGCCGCCTCGATCGACACCGTGAAATTGGTGCCGTGCGAGTCGTTGGTGTCGGTGACCATCAACGGCAGCGCCAGCTGGCGACAACGCTCGCGGGTCAGCGTCAGGCAGATCAGGCCGCGGCCGTACTTGGCCATGAAGTTGACGTCCTCGGGGCGTACGTGCGAGGCGAGCATCAGCAGGTCGCCTTCGTTCTCGCGGTCCTCGTCGTCGACGATCACCACCATCCGGCCGGCGCGAAGTTCTTCGAGGATCTCCTGGGTACTGGCAAATTCCATGTCGTGTTTCCGTGACGGGCCCGGAGCTTCAGTCGCGCGGGCCGGAGTGATTGGGAAAGCCCTGCTCGGCGAGCCAGTGCTCGGACAGACCAGGGGTCGCGCCGGATTCGGCCGCGCGCTCACCGAGAACCAGCCGCTCCAGGTACCGCGCCACCAGATCGACTTCCAGGTTCACGCGGCTGCCGACCCGGTACACCGAAAAACGCGTCAGGCCCCAGGTGTGCGGGATGATGTTGACGTCAAAGACCGCGCCGTCCACGTGATTGACGGTGAGGCTGGCCCCGTCGATGGTGATGGAGCCCTTCGCGGCGATGTAACGGGCCAATGCGTCCGGCGCCCGGAACCGCACCCGCGTCGACCGCGCATCGGGTTCCATGGACAGCAACTCGCCAACCCCGTCCACGTGCCCGGAAACCAGGTGTCCGCCGAGGCGCGTGGCCAGCGTCAGCGCCTGTTCCAGGTTCACGCGATCGCCAATCCCGAGCTCCCCCAGCGTTGTCACGCTCAGACTCTCACGGCTGACATCGGCAGAAAAACGTTCACCGTCAAGCGCGGTCACGGTCAGGCACACACCGCTCACGGCGATGGAGTCACCCAGCCGAGCGGCCGAGAGATCCAGTCCCGAAGCCCGCACAGTCAGGCGCAGGTCCCCCCCGCGGGGTTCCATGGCCGCCAACGTACCCAGGGTTTCAATGATTCCAGTAAACATGTCGGCAGGCCGTCATCGGGAACGTGCGTTGGAAAAGCCGGAGATCATACCGAATCGGCCGCAGGCAGGGGATAAGCCCGCAGACGCAGGGCATCTCCAACACGATCGACGGCAAACACGTCGAGCTCGGCGCGCTCGGCCATGTGCTGCACGGGCCAATCCAGCAAGGGCCTGGCTGCCGAACCCATCAGGCAGGGCGCCAGGTAGAACAGCCATTCGTCCACCAGTCCCCAACGGGCAAGCGCGCCGGCCAGCCCGGCGCCCGCCTCGACGTGCAGTTCGTTGACTTCCAGAGCCCCGAGCCGCTCCACCACTGCCGAAAGATCCAGGCGCCCCTCGTCCCGCAGCGGTACGGACTCCAGCCGCGCCCCAGCGCCGCGCAGCGCCTCCGCATGCTCGGAATCCAGACGGTCCTGCGCGGTCAGAACGAGCACCGGGTTTCCATCCAACAGGCGCGCCGAGACCGGCGTCTGCAACTTCGAATCGATGACGACGCGTAGCGGCTGCCGAATGGCCGCCGCGCCCAGCTGCGGGAACGCGTCGAAGTCCATGCCCATGTCCGCAGCGACTTCTGCCGGGGTCAGCCGTACGGTCAGATGCGGATCGTCGGCGCGCACCGTACCGACACCGGTGAGGATGCCCCCCGAGCGGGCCCGCCAGTGCTGAACGTCGCGGCGCGCCGCAGGGCCGGTGATCCACTTCGACTCCCCCGAGGCCATCGCCGTGCGTCCGTCCAGGCTGGAGGCCAGTTTTACCCGCACCCAAGGCCGACCGCTGCGCATGCGCCGGATGAAACCGGGGTTCAGGGCCCGCACATCCGGTTCCAGCACACCCGTCTCGACCGGTATCCCGGCCACACGCAGACGCTCCACGCCACCGCCCGCGACCCGGGGATTCGGATCCTCCATTCCCACGACCACGCGGGCAACCCCGGCGGCGATCAAGGCATCGACGCAGGGGGGCGTACGACCATGGTGGGAGCAGGGCTCCAGCGTCACGTAGACGGTGGCGCCCCGGGCCCGCTCCCCCGCTGCCCGTAGCGCGTTGACTTCGGCATGAGCCTCTCCGGCCCACCAATGCACGCCTTCGCCGACGATGACCCCGTCCCGCACCACCACACTGCCCACACGGGGATTCGGATCCGTGGTGCAGAGCCCCAGCTGCGCGAGCTGCAGGGCGCGGGCCATGAACGCCTGGTCGTTCACGAACCGGACTCCGGGGAAGCATCGTCGGGTGGGTCGCCGATCAGAGGGATCTGCGAACGGCGCATCTCGGGCGTGAGATCGTCCTCCAGACGCTCGATCGCCTCGCGGAACGACTGCACGTTGGCAAAGCTGAGGTAGATCGAGGCAAAACGGATGTAGGCGATCTGGTCGAGTCCGCGCAGTTCTTCCATCACCCATTCACCGATGCGGTCGGAGCGGATCTCCCGGGCGCCGTAAGCGGCGAGCCGGCGCTTGATGCGATCGATCGCGGCCTCGACCTCGTCGGTGCGGACGGGGCGTTTGTGCAGCGCCAGCCGAAGACCCCCACGCAGCTTCTCCTCGTCGAAGGCCACCCGCTCGCCGCTGCGCTTGACCACCCGCGGCATGTTGAATTCCGCGCGCTCGAAGGTCGTGAAGCGGGCGCCGCAGATCTGACACTCGCGGCGACGCCGGATCTGGTCCTGTTCCGGGCCCGCGACGCGCGAATCGACCACCCGGGTATCGTCGGCTCCGCAGGCCGGGCAGCGCATCGCCGGCGCCTGTTATTCGCTGACGCCGTAGACCGGGAACCGTGCGCAGACGTCGAGCACCTTCGCGCGCACCGCGTCGAGCACCGCCGGGTTCTCGTGGTCGTCCAGCACGTCGGCGATCCAGTGCGCGAGGTCACGGCACTCCGGCTCGCCGAACCCGCGGGTGGTCACCGCCGGGGTGCCAATCCGGATGCCGCTGGTCACGAAGGGCGACTGCGGGTCATTCG
>SLNI01000232.1 GCA_007133115.1 Thioalkalivibrio sp.
ATCGCGCTGGCCGGCTGCGACCGTGCCGACCCTCCGGAGCCCGCAGCCGCCGTCTCCGATCCCGATGTCCTGGCCCTGGTCAACGGCGAGGCCATCACCCAGTCGGATGTGTTTACCTACGCCGGCCTCGCGGCGGGACCGGACATTCTGGGTGCCGCAGGCGTGCTCGACGAGCTGATCAATCTCACACTCCTCCGGCAACGCGCGCTGGCACTTGGCATCGACCAGGAGTCCGAGATTCGGATGCTCCTGCGCAACATCGAGACCAACCTGCTGGCCTCCCAGGTCATCGAACGCAAGGCCCAGGAAGTCGAGTTCACGGAGGCGGAACTCGAGGCCGAGTACCAGGCCCAGATCGGTGATTTCGAACCAACCGAGTACCGCGCGCGCCATATCCTGGTCGAGAGCGAGGGCGAGGCTTCAGCGCTGGCTGCGGAATTGATCGAAGGTGCCGATTTCGCCACCCTCGCCAGCGAGCATTCACTGGATGGATCGGCTTCCCGCGGCGGCGATCTCGGATGGTTCATGCCAACCCAGATGGTGCCGGCGTTCGCATCGGCGGCCACGGCCCTGCAACCCGGGGAGTTCACCCGGGAACCCGTGCGCTCGGATTTTGGCTGGCACCTGATCCTTCTCGAAGCCACGCGGGAGATCGAGGCCCCGGCCCTGCAGGACGTCCGGACACAGCTCGAAGACATCCTCCAGGCACGCGCGCTGCAGGCCTACATGGACGAGCTCCGCGCCGCCGCGCAGATCCAGATCCCCCAGCGACCCGGCCAGTGACGGTCGGCGGCCGCGCGCGCACCGCGGAATCACTCCGAGGCCAGTAGCGCGCGCAATCCGCCCTCGTCGAGGATGGGCACGCCGAGCGCTTCCGCCCGCGACAGTTTGGAGCCCGGGTTCTCCCCGGCGATCACGGCGGACGTCTGTTTCGAGACGCTGCCCGCAACCTTGGCCCCGAGCGCCTGAAGGCGCGCCCCCGCCTCTTCGCGCGTCATTGCGCTCAGCGCCCCGGTCAACACATAGGTGCGACCGGCAAGAGGCCGCTTCTCCGCCGCGTTGGCTTCCGGCCGGGGCCAATGCACACCAGCCGCCAGAAGCGCCTCGATGACTTCGCGGTTGTGAGGCTCATCGAAGAAATGGGCGATATGCTTCGCCACGACCGGTCCCACGTCCCGGATCGCCTCAAGCGTTGCCTCGGAGGCGTGCATCAGGGGTTCCAGACCCCCGAAGTGCTCGGCCAGCGACCGCGCGGTCACCTCACCCACCTCACGGATTCCGAGCGCATGGATGAAACGCGCCAGCGTGGTTTCCCGAGCCCGATCGAGCGCGTCTTCCAGATTCCGCGCTGATTTCGGCCCGATACGCTCGAAGCCTTCCAGGCGCTCGGCGTTCAGCCGGAAGAGTTCGGAGGGGTTGTTCACGGCTCCGGACGTGACCAGCTGTTCGATCAGTCGGTCGCCGAAACCCTCGATATCCAGCGCCTTGCGCGAGACGAAGTGCCGCAGCGCCTCGCGGCGTTGTGCCGGGCAGACCAGGCCGCCTGTACAGCGCGCCACCGCCTTGCCCTCTTCCTGTTCGACATGGGATCCACATTCTGGGCAAACGGAGGGCAACTCGATGGTCTGAGTCTCGGGCATGCGCTCCCCACCCGCGCGCCCCACGACCTCCGGAATCACATCCCCGGCCCTGCGCACAATCACACGGTCGCCGATCCGGATGCCCTTGCGTTCGATCTCGGCCATGTTGTGCAGGGTGGCGTTGCTCACCATCACCCCACCCACCAGCACGGGATCCAGGCGCGCGACCGGCGTCAACGCCCCGGTGCGGCCGACCTGGAAATCGACGGAAAGCAACAGGGTTGTGCGTTCCTCTGCAGGAAATTTCTGCGCCAGTGCCCAGCGTGGCGCCCGCGCCACGAAGCCCATGCGCTGCTGGGCCTCCCGGCTGTTCACCTTGAACACCACGCCGTCGATGTCGTAAGGCAGCCGCGCCCTGCGTTCGGCCATCGCCTGATGATAGGCGAACGCACCGTCCGCCCCCTGCACCCGCGCCCGCTCCGGGCAGACCGGGATCCCCATCCCGGCGAACCAGTCCAGAACGGCCGACTGGGTATGCGGCAGCACGTGTTCGGCGGTCCAACCGAGGCCATAGGCGAAAAAGCTGAGCGGTCGCCGGGCCGTCACGGCCGGGTCGAGTTGCCGCAGGCTGCCGGCGGCCGCGTTGCGCGGGTTCATGAATCCGCGTTCTCCGGACTCGAGCAACCTCTCGTTCAGGCGCAGGAAATCCGGACGCCGCATGAACACCTCGCCGCGCACCTCGAACTCCTGGGGCCAGTCGGACCCGCTCAGGGACAACGGAACCGAGCGGACCGTGCGCACGTTTCCGGTCACTTCCTCGCCGGTCTCCCCGTCCCCACGGGTGGCCGCGCGCAGCAGTTGCCCGTTTCGATACAGCAGGCTGATCGCGAGGCCGTCGAGTTTCGGCTCGGCCATGTAGTCGATCTCGCCCTGGACCTCCAGGCGTTCCCGGACCCGTCGGTCGAACGCCCGCAGATCCTCTTCGGCAAAACCGTTGTTCAGCGAGAGCATCGGCAGCTGATGACGCACCTCGGGGAAGCCACTGGCGAGCGCTCCACCCACGCGCTGCGTCGGGGAGTCCGGGACGATCAACTCCGGGTGGCGCGACTCGAGTTGCTGCAGCTCGGCCAGCAGCTCGTCGTATTCCGCGTCGCTGATCTCGGGATCGTCGAGGACGTAATAGCGCCGGTCGTGGTAGGTGATCTGTTCCCGCAGCTCCGCGGCTCGTCGCGCCTGATCGGCCGCGATTCCGCTCACCGGTCGGCGTTCCTGCGCAGAAGATCCGGCCGGTGGCGCAACAGCCACTGGTTCATCTCCTCGCGCATGTGGGCCAGCGTCTGGTTCGTGGCGGTCGACTGCTGGGCATCCAGAATGCTGCCGCCGAGATCCCGCGCCAGTACATGACTGGTCTCGAGCAGAGCCTCGAAACCCTTGTGCGGCTGCTCGCACGCATGAACCTGGAAGAACAGCGTGATCCCCGGAGTCATCAGGTCGGCGAGGTCCTCCTCGCTCAGGGTTCCCGGCGCAACCAT
>SLNI01000038.1 GCA_007133115.1 Thioalkalivibrio sp.
ACCGCGAACAAGATTGGCACCTACGGTCTGGCGATCCTGGCCCGCGAACACGGTGTCCGCTTCATGGTCGCCGCACCGGTCAGCACCATCGATTACGAGACGCTGGACGGGACCGGGATACCCATCGAAATGCGCCCACCGTCCGAGGTGCTGGAGCTGGCGGGGCAACGGGTAGCCGCCGCGGGTGCGGAAGGCTGGAACCCGGCCTTCGATGTCACGCCTGCCCGCCTCATCGACGCCCTCGTCACCGAACACGGGGTCGTGATGCATCCGGATCGCGAGGCACTGGCCGCGCTGCGCGCCCGTATCGAGACCCGCTGAGGCCGCGCCGGCGGGCACACGTGGATCAGGTGTCTATGCTAAGATCGCGGGTTTACGACTCCCGGATGACAACGAGCGCCGATGGCTGAATTCGCGAAGGAAATTCTGCCGGTCAATCTCGAAGACGAGATGCAGCAGTCCTATCTCGATTACGCGATGAGCGTGATCGTGGGCCGGGCTCTACCGGATGTCCGCGACGGCCTGAAACCGGTCCATCGGCGGGTTCTGCACGCGATGCGTGAACTCGGCAACGAGTTCAACAAGCCGTACAAGAAATCCGCTCGCGTGGTCGGTGACGTGATTGGTAAATATCACCCGCACGGCGACACCGCGGTCTACGATGCCATCGTTCGCATGGCCCAGCCGTTTTCCATGCGCTACATGCTCGTGGACGGGCAGGGTAACTTCGGTTCGGTGGATGGCGATTCGCCCGCCGCGATGCGGTACACCGAAGTGCGCATGGCGCGGATCGCGCAGGAACTGCTCGCCGACATCGACAAGGAAACGGTCGACTTCGTCGCCAACTACGATGGCTCCGAGCACGAGCCGTCGGTCCTTCCCAGCAAATTTCCGAACCTGTTGGTGAACGGGTCCGCGGGTATCGCCGTGGGCATGGCGACCAACGTGCCGCCGCACAACCTGGGTGAGGTGATCGACGCTACGGTCGCGCTGATCGATGACCCCGAAATCGATATCGATGGCCTGATGGCCTACGTCCCGGGGCCGGATTTCCCCACCGCCGCCATCATCAACGGCGCCGAGGGCATCCGCGACGCCTACCGCACCGGCCGCGGTCGTGTGTATCTGCGGTCTCGCACGGAGATCGAAGCACTCGAGGGCGGGCAGCGCGAGGCGATCATCGTCACCGAGTTGCCCTACCAGGTGAACAAGGCCCGGCTGATCGAGAAGATCGCCGAGCTGGTGAAGGAAAAGAAGCTCGAGGGCATCAGCGAACTGCGCGACGAGTCCGACAAGGACGGCATGCGCGTCGTGATCGAGCTCAAGCGCGGCGAGATGCCGGAAGTGGTGCTGAACCACCTGTTCATGCACACGCAGATGCAGAACGTGTTCGGCATCAACATGGTCGCGCTCGTGGACGGGCGGCCCCAGTTGCTGGACCTGCGCCAGATTCTGGAGGCGTTCCTGCGGCACCGGCGCGAGGTCGTGACCCGGCGAACGATCTACGACCTGCGCAAGGCACGCGAGCGGGCCCATATCCTCGAAGGGCTGGCGATTGCGCTGGCCAACATCGATGAAATCATTGCGCTGATCAAGGCCGCGGCCAGTCCGGCCGAGGCCAAGAGCGGTCTGCTGGCCCGGTCCTGGGCTCCCGGATTGGTCACCGACATGCTCGACCGTGCCGGGGCCCGCACTTCCCGGCCCGAGGATCTGCCGGCGGAGTTCGGTCTTGCCGAGACGGGCTATCGTCTGTCGGAGGCCCAGGCACAGGCCATCCTGGACCTGCGGCTGCACCGCCTGACCGGTCTCGAGCAGGAGAAGATTCTCGACGAATACCGTGCGTTGCTGGACGTGATTGAAGATCTGCTGGACATCCTCGGTTCCGGGGAACGCCTGCAACAGGTGATTCGGGACGAGCTGCTGGCCGTGCGCGAGCAGTACAACGACGTTCGCCGGACCGAGATCCGCGAGGCCAGGGCCAATCTGACTCTGGCGGACCTGATCGGCGAAGAGGATGTCGTGGTGACCCTCTCGCATGCCGGCTACGTCAAGTATCAGCCGGTCACCGCCTACCGTGCCCAACGCCGTGGCGGACGTGGCAGGGCCGCGACCAGCGTGCGCGAAGAGGATTTCGTGGATCGCCTGCTGGTGGCCAATACCCACGACACCATCCTCTGTTTCTCCAGCCGCGGTCGCGTGTACTGGATCAAGGTGTATGAGTTGCCACAGGGCAGCCGCGCCGCGCGTGGCAAGCCGATCGTGAACCTGCTGCCTCTGGAGCCCGGCGAGCGGATCAACGCGATCCTGCCCGTGCGCGAGTATCTGGACGAGCAGTTCGTGTTCATGGTCACCGCACACGGAACCGTGAAGAAAACGCCGCTGACCGCCTTCTCCCGACCGCGCACGAGCGGCATCATCGCGGTGGACCTGCGGGAGGATGATCGCCTGGTCGACGTCGCGCTGACCGATGGGGGCCAGGATGTGATGCTGGTGACCTCTGCGGGAAAGGCGGTTCGATTCCCCGAGAAGGACGTCCGGGCCATGGGCCGGACTGCCTGCGGGGTGCGGGGCGTGCGCATGGAACCCGCGTATCGGGTCATCGCGCTGCTGATCGTCGGCGAGGGCTCCGCTCTTTTTGCCAGCGAGTTCGGATTTGGCAAGCGCACGCGTTTCGACGAGTTCCCGGTGCACCGGCGCGGGGGACAGGGTGTGATCGCGATGCAGTCCGGCGGCCGCAACGGGACGCTGGTCGGTGCCGCCCGGGTGCTGGATGAGCATGAAGTCATGCTGATCACCGACGGCGGTACGCTGGTCCGCACGCCGGTGGAACAGATTCCGCTGATCGGGCGCAACACCCAGGGTGTACGGCTGATCCGACTCGGCGATGGTGAGCGTCTCGTGGAGACGGCTCGTGTCGAGCGCCTGCTCGGCGAGGACGAATTGGAAGACGGTGAGGGGGCTGCGGACGGCGATGCCGAATCCATCGCGGGCGACCCCGGTAATGGAGATCAGGAATGAGTCGAGTGTTCAATTTCAGCGCGGGTCCCGCAGCCCTGCCGGAAGCGGTGTTGGAGCGTGCACAGTCGGAGTGGATGGATTTTCGCGGGACCG
>SLNI01000286.1 GCA_007133115.1 Thioalkalivibrio sp.
TCCTTCAGGCGGGCCATCGTGAGGTACAGCGAAGACAGGAAGTCCTGCGTGCCCGCGGGCACCTCCATGTCGAAGGCCTCGTCGTTGACGCGACCGCGGGCGCGATTTGCGCTCCAGTCGAGCCGTGCGTCGGCCTCGCGCTCCCGGCGCGGCGTTCGCTGGCTCATGCGGGTCTCGAGCAGCCGCACCTCCCCTTCCTCGAACCGGAACAGGCTGCCCCGGCTGAAACCGATCGCCCCGAGAATCCGGAGGAAACCAACGATGTGCGCATCCATGGTCATGCGAATGCCCTCGGGTTCATGGCGCAGGGAATTCACCACCACCAGGGTATTGCCGTACGCATAGGCCTCGTAGGTGGCCACGTAGGCCGGCACCAGGGCCGCCGGAGTCGCCCAGGTGGTACCGGTGTAAAACAGCAGAGAGATCAGGATCGTCCAGCGCATCGGGTTGCGGCCTCCGGTAGGTCGTCGAGTTGCAGCGGCCGTGCCAGCGGTCGCCCGTCGCAGAGCACGTGATCGCCCTGCTCCTGAATGGCGCCCGAACAGATCATTCCGACGGCCGCCGGATAAAGACAATGCTCGGCGAGTTGGACCCGCGCGGCCAGAGTGTCGGGATCGTCTCCGGGGCAGATCGGCACGGACGCCTGCATGATCACCGGCCCCCCGTCGAGGTCCGGGGTCACGAAGTGTACACTCGCGCCATGCCGGGAGGCCCCGGAAGCCAGAGCGCGTGCGTGGGTATGCAGCCCCCGGAAGTCGGGCAGCAACGAGGGATGGATGTTCACCATGCGACCGCGAAAGTGACGGGTGAAGGCGTCCGAGAGAATGCGCATGAAGCCGGCCAGAATGACGAGGTCCGGATCGGTGGCATCGATCGCGTATGCGAGGGCCTGGTCGAATGCTTCGCGATCCGGGTACTCCCGGTGGTCGACCACCGCGTGCGCAATGCCGGCCGCGTGGGCAAATTCCAGTCCGGGCGCGCCGGGGCGGTTGCTGATCACGGTGATCACACGTCCGGAAATGCGCCCGTCCGCGCAGGCATCGATCAGCGCCTTGAGATTGCTGCCGCGGCCGGAGATCAGGACAGCGAGCCGCTTTCCGGAACCCGCAGTCAGCGCGTCGGAACCTGCCGTAGCCGAGGTGTCTGCGCCGCCGGGCGTCATGCGGGGCTGTAGCGTACGGCCGATTCCCCGGATCCATGAACGACCGTGCCGATGGACCAGGCCGGGATGCCGGCCGCCGCCAGTTCGGACATGGCGGCATCCACGTTGGACTCGGGCAGCACAACCACCATGCCGATCCCGCAGTTGAAGGTCCGTAGCATTTCGGATTCCGCGATCCCTCCGGCGACCTGCAGCCAGTCGAATACCGCGGGCCTGGGCCACGAAGCGACGTCGATCTGCGCATCCAGGCCGTGTGGCAGCACCCGCGGGATATTTTCGGTGAGGCCTCCTCCGGTGATGTGAGCCAGCGCGTGAATCGACTGGGTATTCAGCAGCGCCAGCAGCGCGCGGACGTAGATCCGGGTAGGGGCGAGCAGGGCGGCCCCGAGCGTAACCGGCTCCGGGTCGGAAGAATCCAGCGTCTGCGTCAGGTCGGCGCCGCTCAGGTCGAGCACCCGCCGGATCAGGGAATACCCGTTGGAGTGCGGGCCGCTGGAGGCCAGCCCCAAAAGCACATCCCCCGCCACGACTGCGGAGCTGTCGAGGATCCGGTCCTTTTCGACGATCCCGACCGCAAATCCGGCCAGGTCATAATCTTCGCCCGTGTACATTCCGGGCATTTCGGCCGTCTCCCCTCCCACCAGCGCGCAGCCGGCCTGTTCGCAACCGTCGGCGATGCCCTGCACCACGGCGGCCGCGATGTCGACATCCAGCTTTCCTGTCGCGTAGTAATCGAGGAAGAACAGCGGCTCGGCCCCCGCCACCACGATGTCGTTCACGCACATCGCGACCAGGTCGATGCCGATGGTGTCGTGGCGACCGAGCGCCTGCGCCACCCGCAGCTTGGTGCCCACACCATCGGTGCCCGAGACCAATACCGGGTGCCGGTAACGTTCGAGCGGCAGTTCGAAGAGGGCACCGAAGCCCCCGAGACCGGCCAGCACACCGGGCCTCCGGGTGCGCGCGGCGTGGGCCTTGATGCGCTCCACCAACGCTTCGCCCGCGTCGATGTCGACACCGGCATCCCGGTAGGTCAGCCCGTTGGAGGATTCGGCCATGGAAGATCTCTTCAGGTGGGACGCTGAATGGTAACGAGCGCCGTGGGCCTATGCAAAACGGCCCTGCGGAATTCGCGCGCGGCTGTGCTATGTTGCCCCATGATGCGGTGAGTCGGGGTTGTCCGGAGGATGCGGTGACGATTGCGGGAGTGCCCTGGGCGTGGATTGTCTGCGTGGCCGCCTTGCGTCGCCTCTCTCTCGGGTACGCTTCAGGCTCCGTGCGGTGAACCGACGTCAGATCCCCAACCTGGTGACGTTTTCCCGGATCGTGTTGACGATCCCGGTGGTCTGGTTGCTGTATCGCGGGGACTATTGGCCCGCATTGGTGCTGCTTGCGGTCGCCGGGCTGACCGATGCGCTCGACGGGTACCTTGTCCGACGCTACGACTGGGGTACCGAACTCGGACGCTGGCTGGATCCGGCGGCGGACAAGATCCTCATGCTGGGCATCTACCTCGCCGTCACGCTTTCGGGCCTGTTGCCGCTCTGGTTGCTGTTGCTGGTGGTCGGGCGCGATCTCTGGCTCTCGCTGGGTTCGCTCGCCTACCGCCATTGGGTCGGTCCGTTGCAGGTCGAACCCCTTTTGATCAGCAAGGTGAACACCTTCTTCCAGATCCTGCTGGTCCTGGGCGCGATCCTGAAGGTGGGAATCCTGCAGCTGGATCCGATCCTGGTGCAGCTGCTGATCGTGATCGTCACCTTCACCACCGTGGTCAGCGGCGTGGCCTATACGTTCGTCTGGGGTCGACGCGCCTGGCTTCACTTTCATCCGCCGGCATGAGCCCTGTGGATAGCCCCAACCGACCGCAGCGCAGCCAGCTGCCTCTCGATCTGCGGCTGCGCGAAAGCTCGCGCTTCGCCACCTTCGA